>NZ_JRMK01000044.1:0-29201 GCF_000972925.1 Mycobacterium sp. UM_Kg1
ACACCAGCAGGCCGACCGAGGACACGAGCAACGACTTGCGTACGGACATCCCTGGAATCTACCAATGCCGTTTCGGCGGGCGCGGGCGGTGGCATCCCCGGCCCGTCGGCCTAAAAACCGAGCCGTCCGAGCTGCTTGGGATCGCGTTGCCAGTTCTTGGCCACCTTGACCCGCAAGTCGAGAAATACCTTGGTGCCCAACAACTTCTCGATCTGCGTGCGCGCGGAGGTGCCCACCTCGCGCAGCCGGGATCCACCCCGGCCGATCACGATGCCCTTCTGGCTGTCGCGTTCGACGTAGAGAACCGCATAGACCTCGATCAGGTCCTCGCGATCCTCCCGCGGGCGCACTTCCTCGATCACCACCGCCAGCGAATGCGGTAGTTCGTCGCGCACGCCCTCCAGGGCCGCCTCCCGGATGAACTCCGCCATCAGGGTCTCTTCGGGCTCGTCGGTCAGCTCGCCGTCCGGATAGAAGGCCGGGCCGATGGGCAGCGCGGCTGCCAGCACGGAAACTAGCACGTCAACCTGCTCGCCGCTGACCGCCGACACCGGGACGATCTCGGCTTCGGGCGCCAGCTCGCCGACCGCGACCAGTTGTGCGGCGACCTTGTCGCGACTGGTCTTGTCGATCTTGGTGACCACCACCACCAGGGTGGTCTTGGGTGCGACGGCGCGGATCTGCTCGACGATCCAGCGGTCACCGGGGCCGATCGGTTCGTCGGCCGGGATGCACAGGCAGATCACGTCGACCTGCGAGTAGGTGTCGCGGACCAGGTCGTTGAGCCGTTTGCCCAGCAGGGTCCGCGGCCGGTGCAGGCCGGGCGTGTCGACCAGGATGATCTGGAAGTCGTCGCGGTGCACGATGCCGCGAATGGTGTGCCGGGTGGTCTGCGGGCGGTTCGAGGTGATCGCCACCTTTGCGCCCACCAGGGCGTTGGTGAGCGTCGACTTGCCGGTGTTGGGCCGGCCGACCAGGCACACGAAGCCCGAATGGAACCCGGAATCAGACTCGGTCACGAGCCGCCTTTCGCCGAACGTGTTCTCAGCGCGAGAATTCGGGTGCATTGTCGCACTGAGTACACGTTCGGTGCGCACACCGCGGGCCGGTCACCGCTCAACTGCGGCCTCTTCACCGGCAGGCTGGACCTGACTGAGAAGAACCGTGCTGATCCGCACCCGCCCGCGGGAGTCGCGACTGCCCTCGGCCCGCAGGCGCAGACCGTGCGAGACCACCTCGGCGCCGGGCAGCGGAACCCGGCCCAGCTCCAGGGCGAGCAGCCCGCCGACCGTGTCGACGTCGAGGCCCGGGTCGAACTCGACGCCGTAAAGCTCCCCGACGTCTTCGATGGGCAACCGTGCCGAAACCCGGAACCTGTTGTCGCCCAACTCTTCCACCGGGGCGACTTCACCCTGGTCGTACTCGTCGGCGATCTCGCCGACGATCTCCTCCAAGACGTCCTCGATGGTGACCAGTCCGGCGATCGCGCCGTATTCGTCGACCAGCAGCGCCATGTGATAGCGGCTGCGCTGCATGTCTTCCAGCAGCGCATTGAGCGGCTTGGAGTCGGGCATGAAAACCGCCGGGCGCATCACCTGCGCCACCGTGGTGTCACGCCCCCCGTTGGTGGAGTAATAGGTTTGTTGGACAAGGTCTTTCAGATAGACCACACCTAGGATGTCGTCGACGTTCTCGCCGATCACCGGAATGCGGGAATGTCCGCTGCGCACCGCCAGGGCGGTGGCCTGGCCGGCGGTCTTGTCGTGCTCGATCCACACCATCTCGGTGCGCGGCACCATCACCTCGCGGGCCGGCGTGTCGGCGAGTTCGAAGACCGACTGGATCATCCGCCGCTCGTCGGCCGCCACCACCCCGCGCTGCTGTGCCATGTCGACGACTTCGCGCAGTTCGATCTCAGAGGAGAACGGCCCGTTGCGGAACCCCCGCCCGGGTGTCAGGGCGTTGCCGACCACCACCAGCAGCCGGCTGATGGGGGCGAGCAGCACCGACAGGACCTGCAGCGGAAGGGCGGCGGCCAGCGCGATCGAGTAGGCGTTCTGGCGGCCCAGGGTCCGCGGCCCCACCCCGATGACAACGAAGCTCACCACCACCATGATCGCCGCGGCGGCGAACAGGCCCCAGTCCAGTCCGAGCACGGCGCTGAGCAGGAACACCAAAAGCGCGGTGGCGGTGACCTCGCAGGTGATGCGCAACAACACCACGAGGTTGATGTAGCGCGGGCGCTCGGCCATCAGCTTGACCAGCCAGACGGCCCCGGGCCGCTTCGCGCGCACCAGCTCCTCGACCCGCGCCTGGGAAACTGTGCTGACCGCGGCATCGATCGCCGCGAACAGACCACCGAGGCCGATCAGCGCGATCACGCCGAGGAGCAGCGGTGTCTCGGTCACGGTTCGTCGAAATACCGCGTCTTGTCGAGCAGGCGGCGGTCCTTCTCGCTCTGGGTCTCGGCCCGATAGGCCTCCACCTGGTCGGCGACCCACTCTTCGAGCAGGCGGCGCTGCAGCGCGAACATCTCTTTTTCCTCGTCCGGCTCGGCGTGGTCGTAGCCCAGCAGATGCAGCACGCCGTGCACGGTGAGCAGGGCCAGTTCCTGGCCGAGCGAATGTCCGGCCGCCGCGGCCTGCTCGGCGGCGAACTCCGGGCACAGCGCGATGTCACCGAGCATCGACGGGCCGGGCTCGGGCGCATCCGGCCGGCCGCCGGGCTCGAGCTCGTCCATCGGGAAGCTCATGACGTCGGTGGGCCCGGGCAGGTCCATCCAGCGCATGTGCAGGTCGGCCATCGCGGCTTTGTCCAGCAGCACCATCGACAGTTCGGCACCGGGATTGACGTCCATCTTGGCCAGCACGAACTTGGCGACGCTGATCAGCTCGACCTCGGAGACATCCAGGCCGGACTCGTTGGAGACCTCGATGCTCATCGGCGTGACCTTCCCGATGCGCGCCGCGACGCGCGGTTCACGGCCAGTCCCGGCTGTTGTTCGGATTCGTGGCGTGCGTAGGCGTCGACGATCTCCGACACCAGCCGGTGGCGCACCACGTCGACACTGGTGAGCTCGGCGACGTAGATGTCGTCGACGTCGTCGAGGATGTCCACCGCGGCCCGCAGCCCGGATTTCGCTCCGCCGGGCAGATCGATCTGGGTGATGTCGCCGGTGACGACGATTTTGGCCCCGAAACCCAGCCGGGTGAGGAACATCTTCATCTGTTCGGCGGTGGTGTTCTGCGCCTCGTCGAGGATGATGAACGCGTCGTTGAGGGTCCGGCCGCGCATGTAGGCCAGTGGCGCCACCTCGATGACACCGGCACTCATCAGCTTGGGAATCAGCTCCGGGTCCATCATGTCGTGCAACGCGTCGTACAGCGGGCGCAGATACGGGTCGATCTTCTCGCTCAAGGTGCCCGGCAGGAACCCGAGCCGCTCGCCGGCTTCGACCGCCGGGCGGGTCAGGATGATGCGGGTGACCTGCTTGCTCTGCAGCGCACTGACGGCCTTGGCCATCGCCAGGTAGGTCTTGCCGGTGCCGGCCGGGCCGATCCCGAAGACGATGGTGTGGGCGTCGATGGCGTCGACGTAGCGCTTCTGGTTGAGCGTCTTGGGCCGGATGGTCTTGCCGCGCCGCGACAGGATGTCGAGCGTGAGCACCTCGGCGGGCGACTCGTTGCCGGTGCCCACCAGCATGCCGACACTGTGCCGCACCGCTTCCGGGTTCAGAACCTGGCCGCCGGCCACGATCGCCACCAGCTCCGAGAGCACTCGCTCGGCCAGGGCGACATCGGCCGGGGCTCCGGAGATGGTGACGGCGTTGCCGCGCACGTGCAGGTCGGCGGTCAGCAGTCGTTCGATGGCGCGCAGGTTCTCATCTGCAGAACCCAGCAGGCCCACGACCAGGTCGGATGGAATTTCGACGCTGCTGCGAACCTGCGAGGCCGGCCCGGCAGCGGGGGTATCGCGGGGCGTCACGGGTTGTCCGATGCCTGCTTTCTTGGTTTTCGCGGGTATCCGCGGGTCACACGACTGTTGCGATTCTACCGTCGGGTATCACCGGCTCCCAGCGCTTCACCCCTCCAGGCGCGTTTCGCCGGCGGGCCGCGCGCCGCGGCGTGCCGGGCCGGGTACCGCTAGCCGGTCTCCCAGCGGGGGGTCAGCACCCCCAGCGCCCCGAGCGCGACGGCCGCCGCGGTCGAGGTGCGCAGCACGGTCGGCCCGAGCCGGGCGGCGACGGCGCCGGCGCCGGTCAGCGCCGCCAGCTCCGGCTCGGTGATGCCGCCCTCGGGTCCGACCACCAGGGCCAGTGCCGCGGCCTGGGACACCTCGGGCAGCCCGGCTCCGGCGGCGTCGTGCAACACCAGGACGATGGTGCCGGCGGCTACCTGTTCGCCGACCCACGACACCAGATCACCGGTGGTGAGCACGCCCTGGACCGGCGGGATGTGGGCGCGGCGGGACTGCCCGGCCGCCGCCCGGGCCACCGCCTGCCAGCGCCGCACCCCCTTGTCGGCGCGCGGGCCGTCCCAGCGGGCCACGCACCGCTGCGCCTGCCACGCCACGAAGGCGTCGGCGCCGGCCTCGGTGGCCAGTTCGATCGCCAGTTCGGAGCGTTCGGACTTGGGCAGCGCCTGCACCACGGTGACCGGCGGCGCCGGCGGCGCGACCTGCCGCCGGTCGAGCACTCGGGCCCGCAACCCGCCGCGGTCGGCCTCCTCGACCTGGCAGTGCGCCAGCGCACCGGCGCCGTCGCCCAGCGTCAGGACTTCCCCGGGCCGGATCCGGCGCACCGACGCGGCGTGAAACCCGGCGTCGCCGTCGAGCACCGCCAACGCCCCCACCTGCGGCAGCGCGTCGACGTAGAACAGGCCGGCCACTCCGGGCTCAGCGCCCGGTGAAGGTTTCGCGCAGTCGGCTGAACAGCCCGCCGCTCTGCGGCGCGTGCGCCGAGCGGACTTCGGCGGTATCGCGGTCGCGGTGCTCTTTGAACTTGCGCAGCAGTTCGGTGTCGTGGTTGTCGAGGCGTTCGGGAACCACCACCTCGATGTGGGCGTGCAGGTCGCCGCGCACCCCGGTCCGGACCTGCGGCATACCGTGGCCGCGCAGCACGATGGTGGCGCCCGGCTGGGTGCCAGCCGGGATGGTGATTTCGGTGGCACCGTCGAGGATCGCCTCGATGATGACCGTCGTGCCCAGCGCCGCGTCGACCATCGGCACCCGGATGTGGCAGTGCAGGTCGTCGCCGTCGCGGGTGAAGATGTCGTGGGGCTGCTCGTGCACCTCGACGTAGAGGTCGCCGGCGGGTCCACCGCCCGGACCGACCTCGCCCTGGGCGGCCAGCCGGACGCGCATCCCGTCGCCGACTCCGGCGGGGATCTTGACGCTGATCTCACGGCGGGCCCGCACCCGGCCGTCGCCGCCGCACTGGTGGCACGGGTCGGGGATCACCTCGCCGACACCGCGGCAGGTGGGGCACGGCCGCGAGGTCATGACCTGACCCAGCAGGGAGCGCTGCACGCTCTGCACCTCGCCGCGTCCGTGGCAGGTGTCGCAGGTCACCGGGCGCGAATCGCCGTTGGTGCCGCGGCCTTTGCAGCGGTCGCACAGCACCGCGGTGTCGACGGTGACGCTCTTGGTCACTCCCGTCGCGCACTCGGTGAGATCCAGGCGCATGCGCAGCAACGAGTCCGAGCCCGGACGGACCCGGCCGGTCGGGCCGCGGGAGGCCGCTCCCCCGCCGAAGAACGCCTCGAAGACATCTCCGAGGCCCCCAAAGCCACCGCCGAAACCGCCCCCGAACCCGTTGCCGGCGCCGCTCTCCAGGGGGTCACCGCCGAGGTCGACGATGCGACGCTTCTCCGGGTCGGAGAGCACCTCGTAGGCCGCGCTGATCTCCTTGAACTTGGCCTGCGCCTCCTCGTCGGGGTTGACGTCGGGGTGGTAGGTGCGCGCCAGCTTGCGATAGGCGCGCTTGAGTTCGGTGTCACTGGCGTCCTTGTCGACGCCCAGCAATCCGTAATAGTCGCGTGCCACGCCTGACCCTTCCCAATGTCTGACAGCCGGAGACTAGCGAGCCCCGAGCACTTCACCGATGTACTTAGCAACTGCCGCAACACTGGCGATGGTTCCCGGATAGTCCATCCGGGTGGGCCCCAGCACCCCCATGCCGCCGTACACGGTGCCCTGTGACCCGTAAGCGGTGGACACCACCGAGGCGCCGGCCATCTCCTGCGCTTCGGTCTCGTGCCCGATGCGTACCGTGACCTTACCGGCCTCCTGCTGCGCAGCCAGCAGCCGCAGCACCACGACCTGCTCCTCGAGCACCTCCAGCACCGACCGCAGCGAGCTGCCGAAGTCGGCGGCACTGCGGGTCAGATTGGCGGTACCGCCCAGCAGCAGCCGCTCCTCGCGGTGCTCGACCAGTGATTCCAGCAGCACCGTCGCCGAGCGCCCGACCGCGTTGGCCAGGCCGGGGGCCAGCCCGCTGCGGCCGTCGAGATGGCCGGCGAGGTCGGCGACCGCCGTGGACGCCGCCGAGATCCGCTTGCCCTCCAGCGCCGCGCCGAGCATTTCCCGCAGCTGGCTGAGCTGGTGGTCGTCGATGGGGTCGCCGAGTTCGACGATGCGCTGATCGACCCGGCCGGAGTCGGTGATGACCACCAGCAGCAGCCGCGCGGGGGTCAGCGAGACCACTTCCAGGTGGCGCACCGTCGACACCGACAGCGTCGGGTACTGCACGACCGCCACCTGGCGGGTCAGCTGCGCCAGGGTGCGGACGGCGCGCCGCAGCACGTCGTCGAGGTCGACACCGGAGTCCAGGAACGACAGGATTGCCCGGCGTTCGGCCGACGACAGCGGTTTGACGTCGTCGAGGCGGTCGACGAACTCGCGGTAGCCCTTCTCGGTGGGAATGCGTCCCGAGCTGGTGTGGGGTTGGGCGATGTAGCCTTCGGCTTCCAGCACCGCCATGTCGTTGCGCACCGTGGCCGGCGACACCCCCAGGTTGTGTCTTTCGACCAGGGCTTTGGAGCCGATCGGCTCCTTGGTGGCGACGAAGTCGGCGACGATGGCACGCAGTACCTCGAAGCGGCGCTCATCGGCCACGCCCATGGGTGCTCACCTCCAACCTTGAACGGTTACCGCCGCCCTCGATTTTACGGTGCATCCGCCCGCAGCCGGTGCTCGATGCCGTCGACGACGCCGCGGCCGCGGTCCGGCACCGGGCGGGCCACGTGAACGAACTGTACGACGTTGACCGCGGCCACAGGTGAACAGGGAAAACACCGCGGCACGGCCGCTGGACCGGCTACCGCGGGTGGGGTAGCGATACCGCGTGAGCCGGTCATGGTTAGCTCTGCTATTGCGACGCACAACGACACGACGATTCCCGGGCCGACCAGGCGGTGGGGGTCATCGAGATGGAGGGTCTGCCAAAGCCATGTCCGATTTCCCGTATGCGGACCGCTTCACCGTCAACCGGACGCTGCCCGAGCAGGGCCGGCCGCGCGACGAGGTGCTCGCGGAGTTGCGTGAGATGGCGCAGGCCGAGGACCCCACCTGGGAAACCGGCAAGGTGTCGGGAACGATGTATTGCGGCGACCATGAGCACTACCGCTTCCTGGACGAGGCATTCGGGCTGTTCGCCCACGTGAACGTGCTGCAGCGCGACATCTGCCCGTCGGCCACCAAGTTCGAGGGCGAGGTCATCGCGATGGCGCTCGATCTGATGCACGCCGACGCGGTCACCGACGGGGATCCGGCCGGGATGGTCACCACCGGCGGGACCGGCAGCATCATCCACGCGCTGCTGGCCTACCGCGAGCACGCCGCCAAGCACCGCGGCATCACCCGGCCGAACTTCATCAAGCCCGAAACGGGCCACCCCGCCTTCGACAAGGGCTGCCACCTGTTCGGCATCGAACTGCGCAAGGCGCCCATCAACCCGCAGACCGCCCAGGCCGACGTCGACTGGGTGGCGAACAACATCGACGAGAACACCATCGCGATCATGGGTTCGGCCTGCAACTACGGCTACGGCACCGTCGACCCGATCCCGGAGCTGGGGCAGTTGGCGCTCGAGCGCGGGGTGGGCTTGCACGTCGACGCCTGCCTGGGCGGTTTCGTGCTGCCGTTCGCCAACGAGCTGGGCTACGACGTGCCGCTTTTCGACTTCCGGGTTCCCGGTGTCACCAGCATCTCGGCGGACAACCACAAGTACGGCTACGCCCTGAAGGGCGCCTCGACCCTGCTGTTCCGCGACAAGTCCTACCGCAACGCGCAGTACTTCTTCCTGCCGGACTGGACCGGCGGAAAGTACATGTCGCCGGGTATCGAGGGTTCCCGCTCGGGCGGGCTGATCGCCGCGGCGTGGGCGTCCATGGTGCAGCTGGGCCGCGAGGGGTACCTGCGCTACGCCAAGGCGATCCTGGAGACCGCGTCGGCGATGCAGGACGCGGTGCGCAGCCATCCGGAACTGACGATCATCGGTTCGCCCACCTTCTGCTTCAGCTTCCGCTCCGAGGAGTTCGACATCTACCACGTCGCGGACGCCATGAAGCCCAAGGGCTGGCGGTTCAACGGCCAGCAGTACCCCAACGCCATCCACATGGCCGTCACCCGCCCGCAGACCCAGCCGGGTGTGGTCGCGGCGTTTGCCGCCGACCTCACCGAAGCCGTCGAATACGCCAAGACGCAGACCGCTGCCGGGCAGGCGCCGGTCAGTGCAGCGGTCTACGGCGGCGTGCCCGGTGGGATGACCGCTGAGGCAGCGCAATTCATCGAGGGCTTCATGGAGCACATCCTCGACACCCAGCAGTCGTTGCCGCCCCTATGAGCGGTGGAGCGGCCCGCGGTGCCCAGGAGTAGCGCCGAATGAACCGTGCTGAGCGTGTCGTGCTCGCCGTCGATCTCGGTACCGGCGGCCCCAAAGTGGGTTTCGTCTCGCTGGACGGCACCGTGCTGTGGTCGGACCATGTCGCGGTGGCGACCGAGTACGGCCCGGTGGGAGAAGCCACCCAGGATGCCGCCCTGTGGTGGGAGATCATCCGCGACGCCACCCGGCGTGGTCTTGCCGAAGGAGGCGTCAGCGGCGAGCGGGTCACCGGGGTGTCGATCACCGGGCAGTGGGCCAGCACCGTGCCCGTCGATGCCCAGGGGCGTCCGGTGGGGCCCTGCGTGATGTGGATGGACAGTCGCGGCGAGCCGTACAGCCGCAAGGCGTTCGGCGGCTGGCTGGCCGGTTACCGGCCACGTGTGGTGCTCAGCTGGCTGCGCCGCAACGGCGGGGTCCCGTCCCCTAACGGCGACGACCCGGTCGGGCACATGCTGCACCTGCAACACGGCGACCCGGCAGTGTTCGCCAAGGCCCGCTGGCTGCTTGAGCCGGTGGACTACCTGAGCATGTGCTTCACCGGGCGGGCGGTCGCCTCACCGGCGTCGATGACGGGCAGCTGGCTCACCGACAACCGGAACCCGGCTGTGCTGGACTACGACGACGTCCTGGTGCGTCTGGCCGGTGTCGACCGCGCGAAGCTGCCACCGCTGCTGCCCACTGGATCGATCATCGGCCCGGTGGCACCCGAGGTCGCCGCCGAGCTCGGCATTTCGCCTACGGCGAAGGTGGTCACCGGCAGCACGGACATGCACAGTGCCGCCGTGGGATCCGGCGCGGTTCAGCCGGGCGAGTTGCACCTGACCATCTCCACCACCTCGTGGATCAGTTGCCCGATGCCGTCGAAGAAAACCGATGTGTTTCACCAACTGGCCACCGTGCCGGGCCTCGACCCGTCCTCCTACCTCTTGGTCGACATGCAGGACACCGCTGGGCGCGCATTGGAGTGGTTGCGTGACAACGTCTTCGACGGCCTGGACTACGACGGCCTGACGGAGCTGGCGGCCGGCGCTCCGGTCGGCTCGAACGGGGTGATCTTCACCCCGTGGCTCAAGGGTGAACGCTCCCCCGTCGACGACCGTCGGGCCCGTGGCGGCTTCCACAACCTGTCGCTGGCCACCACCCGTGCCGATCTGGTGCGCGCGGTGCTCGAAGGGGTGGCCTACAACAGTCGCTGGCTGCTGCAGTACCTGAATCGGTTCGCACCCAACTCCGGGCCGATCCGGATCATCGGCGGAGGGGCACGCTCGGACCTGTGGTGCCAGATCATGGCCGACGTGACGGGCCGCACCTACGAACGAGTCGCTGACCCGTTGAACGCCCAGCTCCGGGGCGCAGCGTTGTTCGCCGGGATCGGGTTGGGCGAACTGCGTCGCGACGAGCTACGCGACCTGACTCCGCTGGACGGTGTTTTCGAGCCGGTGGCGGCCAATCGCGAGGTGTACGACCGGATCTTCGCGGAGTTCCCCAAGCTCTACAGGGCGCAGAAGGGCATGTTCGGCCGCCTCAACTGACCGGTCCGCGGGCCGCTACCCCCGTTCGGCCGCCATGGCGTCGCGCAGGCTCTGGGGCCGCAGGTCGGTCCAGTTCTGTTCGACGTAGTCCAGGCAGGCCGCCCGGTCTGCGCCCTGCTCGCCCCCGTAGACCACCTGCCACCCCGCGGGCACGTCGGCGAAAACCGGCCACAGGCTGTACTGCTGCTCGTCGTTGACCAGCACGTAGAAGCTGCCGTTCTCGTCGTCAAAGGGATTGGTGCTCATCGGATCTCCTCGATAGGGGCGGGGGAACAGGCTGGCGCGACGGCCAGGTGGGCGCCGAGCACCCGGTCGGAGAGCAGCCCCAGGCAGCTCAAGTTCGGGAAACCGGGACCTTGGGTCAGGCCGGCCAGATTGGGCAGGAAGAGCTTGGGCGTGACGTCGCGCACGGCCAGGTCGTGCCCGATCGCCTCGGCCAGCCGGTCACCGGAAAGCGGCCCGCCCAGCCCCAATTCGAGCAGGTCCAGGGTGTCTTGGCCGAACAGCGACACGAACCACAGCGGGTCGGCGCCGCTGCCGTCGATGACCAGGTCGAAACCGTGCACGGTCTCGAAGTTCTCTCCCCCGCGGTTGGTGCTCAGCGTCAGCCGGATCCGGCCGTCGCGGGCCACCGCGTGCGCCACCCGGCCCCGGAGGTGGCGGATGCGGTCGTCTGCCAGCAACGCCTCCTGCACCCGCGCGGAGAACACCCCGCGGTCGGTGCGCGCCAGCGCGTCCCGCCGCTCGGCCAGCGTCAGTGCGGTCCAGTCGATGGGGTCGGAGAACAGGGTGTTCTCGAAGAAGCTCTCGCCCCGGGTGAACAGGGTCACCTGCGGGGAGATCACCGTGATCGTCGAGACCCGGTGGCGGAACAGCTCGTTGAGCATCGACGCGGCCGTCTCGCCGCCGCCGATCACCGCGACCCGCTCGGCGCTGATCCGGTCCGCCGCGGCCCGGTGCCAGAACTGAGCGATGGACAGCACCAGCGGGTTGCCGGGCAGAATCGACTTCTCGGCCTGACCGGGTCCGGTGATCATCACCGCATCGGCGGCGACCTCGGCCTCCCGGGTGTGCAGCACCCAGCCGGCGCCGTGGACCCCGAGCCGTTCCACCTCGCCCGGGACGACCTTCAGCCGCACCGCATCGGCCACCCAGCGCAGGTACTGGCTCCACCGCAGGTGGGTGGGGGCCGGCCGGCCCCGGTCCACCCATTCGGCGAACTGTCCGGTGGCGATCAGGTAGGACTGCCAGCTGTAGCGGGTCATCCGGTCGTCGAGTTCGGCGTTGCGGCCCGCCACCAGGGCCGAGCGGTACGGGAACCCGACGTCCTTCTCCGGGCTGGTGCCCAGCCGGTGCGCGCCGTCCGTCCAGCCGCCGGAGGCACGCCAGTTGGCGGCGACTTCGGTGCGCTCGACGGCAATCACCTCCGGTGCGGCGACTCCCATGTCCCGCAGGACCGCGGCCTTGGCGGCCACCGCGACGGCTTTGGCCCCCGCACCGACCACGGCAAGTGTGCTCATCGCAGTTCCTCCACCAGTTCGGCGAGACTGTCGGCGAACAGCCCTTGCAGTTGCGCGATCTCGGAATCGTCGAGGATATCGGGAAGCGTGCGCCACTGGGTCATCAGCGTCGGCCCGGCCCCCAGATCGGCCACCGCGGCGAAGATGCTCAGTTCGTGCCGCACGGCCTGGCCCGGTTCGGGGACCGACGGCAGGCCGGCGATCAGATCCGGCGCCAAGGCGGGCCCACCGCCGGCACGATCGACGCGACCCAGGTAGTTCAACAGCAACTGCGGCCCCGGGTAGGCCGCCAGCCACTCAGCGGTGTCGGCCCGCAGGTAGGCCAGCAGCCCGTAGTCGATTCCCCCGCCCGGGATGTCGGCCAGCGCGCGCGCCACCCCGGCCGGGTCGGGGTGGGCGATCCGCAGCGGGTAGATCACCGACAGCAGACCGGCGATGTCGGTGGTGTCCACCCCGGTCACCACATCCTCGGCGCGCCCGTGGGTCTCCACGGCCAGCAGCGGTGGCGCGTCGGCCTGCCCGCGGCGGGCCCGCCAGGCCCCGACCGCGCGCGCGGTCGCCGCCACCAGCAGGTTGTGCATCGGTTCCGGTGCGGCCAGCAGCGCGGCGGTGATCGCCGGATCGGCCACGGCCACCGACACCGCGAGGTCACCGGCGCGATCGCGCTGCGGGTCGACCCGCCGGGCGCCCAGGTCCGGATCGTCGCCGGCCAGCTGGGCGGCCCAGTAGTCGACCGTGTCCAAAGTCTGGGCGCGCTGCGCCAGCGCCGCCGCCCAGCGCCGGTAGCCGCTGCGCTCGGGCAACGGCTCCGCCCCGGCCAGCGCGGCGTGCAGTTCGCCGAGCACCACCTGCCACGACACCGGGTCCAGGGCCAGCACGTGCCCGGCCAGCACCAGCACGCCCGCCCCGCCGGGCGGGCGCAGCCACACCGCGCCCAGCATGACGCCGGCCTCGGGGTCCAGGCGTTCCAACAACCGGGCGCCGTGCTCGGTGACCACGGCCAGATCGGCGGCCTCGACGGCGATCTCGGTGAGGACGTCGGCGGGCTCGCCGGGGTACAGCGTCAGCTCGACCGGTTCGAGGCGGGCGTGCAACACCGGGTGCGCGGCGATGATCGCGGCCAATGCCGCCCGCAGCCGCTCGGGCTCGGTGCCCTCGGGCAGCCGGACCGCCTCGACCTGTCCCAGCCGGCGCGGGCTGCCGTACTGGTAGAGCCAACGGCCGGCCGGCAACAAAGGAATCGGCGCGTCCTCGGCGATGCCGCCGGGCTGGTCCGCCGCTGCTTGGGCTTCGGCCACCTCGCTGTCCACCGCGGCGGCCAGGTCGCGGATCGTGTGGCAACTCAGCACGGTCCGAGGGCGCAGGGGCAGTCCGCGGCGGCGGGCCGCCCGCACCAACGACAGGGCGACGATGCTGTCCAAGCCCAGCTCCCGCAGGTCGGCCTCGACACCTGCCGCATCCCCGGCACTGCCGAACACCTCGGCGAGTACCTCCGCCAAAACCCGTTCGGTGTCGGTTTCTGCCTGCGCCGCGCCGCCGGTCCCGAAACCGGCATGGGCCAGCAGCTCCAGCAGCGTGTCGGTGTCCAGTTTGCCGTTGGCGGTCAACGGCATCGAATCCACGACGGTGATCCGGGCCGGAATCAGGTAGGCCGGCAGCCGGGCACCGATCTCGGTGCGGATCCGCGCGGAGTCGGCCTGTGCCCCAGTGACGAAACCGGCCAGCTGGGTTCCGGCCGGGCCCCGCACCGGCAGTACCGCCGCGGCGGTCACGCCGGTGGCCGCGGCCAGCGCCGCCTCAACTTCGGCGATCTCGACCCGGTAGCCGCGCACTTTGACCTGGTCGTCGGCGCGCCCGAGGTAGACCAGGCGGCCGTCGGGGCGGCGCCGGACCAGGTCGCCCGTGCGGTACATCCGGCTGCCGTTGCGGAACGGGTCGGCCACATAGCGGCTCGCGGTCGCCCCGGCGCGGCCCAGATAGCCCCGGGTGACCTGCGCGCCGGCCAGGTACAGCTCGCCGGCCACGCCGTCAGGCACCTCCCGCAGCCCGGAGTCCAGCACGTGGGCGCTCATGCCGCGCACCGCTTCGCCGATCACCGGCACCTCGGTGTCGGCGACGTCGGCCACCACGGCTTCCACCGTGGTCTCGGTGGGCCCGTAGCAGTTGTGCACCGCCGTCGCGGGCGCCGCGCGCAGTCGCGCCCAGGTGTGCGGGGCGATCGCCTCGCCGCCGAGGGCCAGCACGGTGAGGCGGTGCTCGGATTCGTCGTCGAGCAGGCCGGCGTCGAACAGCTGGGTGAACATCGACGGCGACGTGTCGATCATGTCCAGCCGGTGGGTGCGGATCCCGTCGATGATCGCCTCGGCGTCCCGCATCTGCTCAGCGGAGAACAGGTGCACGCTCTGGCCGCCCAGCAACCCGACCAGCGGTTGCCAGCTCGCGTCGAAGCTCAGCGACCAGGCGTGCGCCACCCGCAGCGGCCGGCCCAGGCGCGCGACCGCGGGCGCATACATGCGCTGCTGGTGGTCGGCGAAGTAGGACGCCAGCGCGCGGTGGGTGCCGACCACACCCTTGGGCTCCCCGGTGGATCCGGAGGTGAAGATCACGTAGGCCGCCGAGTCGGGGTGGATCGCCGCCGGCACCGGGCGCGCCGCGACTCCCGGTGAACGCAGCTGCGCCAGCTCGTCGGCGGTCAGCACGATTCTCGGATCAGACTGCCGCAGAATCGATTCGATGCGCGCCGGGGGAAGGCTGATGTCCACCGGAACGTAGGCCGCCCCGGCCTGCAGCACCGCCAGGATCGCGATGACCGAGTCCAGCGAGCGAGGCAGCGCGATCGCCACCCGATCCTCGGGGCCGATTCCGCGACCGGCCAAAGCGCGCGCCAGCACGCCGGATTCGGCCGCCAGTTCGGCGTAGGTCAGGCTGCGATCCTCGTCGGTGAGGGCGGTGTTGTCCGGGTCCGCGGCGGCCGCCGCGGCGAACAGTGCGGGCACCGAGGACTGTTCCGCCGGCACCGGATCGACCAGGCGGGACCGTTCGGCGGGCAGCAGCACATCCAGGTCGGCGACGCGGAACCGTGCCGGGTCGGCCAGCTGACGCAGCACCTGCAGCAGACGCTGGCCCAGGTCGGGGATCGACAGCTCCCCCAGTGCCTCGGGAACGGCCTCGAGCAGCACGCTCAGCCGCCCGTCGCGGGGCGGGTAGCTGACCAGGGTCAGCGGATAGTGGGTGAGGCTTTCCACGGTGACCGGGATGAAGCGCACCCCGTCGGGTGTGGTGACCCCGGCCGACGCCGAGCCGATCGGCGCGTTCTCGAACACCAGCAGCGTGTCGAACACCGCGTTGGCGCTGGCCCGCTGCACAGTCGACAGGCTCAGGTAACCGAGGTCGCGCATGGCGGCGGTATCGCGCTGCAGCGCTTGGCAGGTGGCGATCACCGGGGCGCGTGGCGGCGTCGAGACGGCCACCGGGACGGTGTTGATGAACAGGCCGACCATGGTCTCGACACCGGTGAGTTGCTGGGGGCGGCCCGAGACCACCGATCCGAACGCCACGTCCGTGCGGTCGGTGAGCCGGCCGAGCACCACCGCCCAGGCGAACTGCAGCACCGTGTTCAGGGTCAGTCCGTGCCGCCGCGCCCACTCGGTCAGGCGGGCGGTGGCATCGTCGTCCAGGCTGACCTGATGGGTCTGCGGGGCGGCGCCGCCCATCGCGGCCCGCCCGCCGGCCAACATGGTCGGGGCGCTCAGCGGGGCCAGGTACTCACGCCAGCGCTGCGCCGCGGCGTCGGTGTCCTGGCCGGCCAGCCAGCCGATGTAATCGCGGTAGGGGCGCGGCGGTGGCAGCGGATCGGTGCCCCCGGCCCGGTAGACGGCCACCATTTCGTCGAAGAACACCGCCATCGACCACCCGTCGAGCAGCAGGTGGTGCACGGTGAGGATCAGCCGGTGCTGCTCCGGGGCGGACCGGGCCAGCACGAAGCGCAGCAGCGGGCCGCGGGCCAGATCGAAGTTGGCGGTCCGCTCGGCTCGGGCGATCTCATCGAACTCACTTGGTGCCGAATCGATCTCACGCCACGGCAGCTTCACTTTCGCCGGAATGATCTGCACCGGGTGCGGCAGGTCGACATCCCAGAACGAGGCCCGCAGGTTGGCATGCCGGGCCAGCATGGTCTGCGCGCTGCGGCGCAACAGCGCGGCGTCGACCGGCCCGGCGATATCGATGACGAACTGCACGGTGTAGATGTCCAGCCCGTCGCCGGTGCCGGTTGCGGCTCCGTCATCGGTGGCGAGTTTGGCCAGCGAGAACAGTCCCTGCTGCAGCGGGGACAGTGCCAGCACGTCCTCGATGGCCGCCGCGGACGCGGTGTCGCGCTGTGCGGTCGACTCGGTCACGGCGAATCACCCCAGGCCGCAGTCAGATCGGCCAGCGCGTCGCTGCTCAGACCCGAAACGCTCATCGGCGCGAATGCCGTGTCGACGGGGTCGGCGGCGCCACCGGCGACGGCCTGAGCGTCGATCGCGGCGGCCAGCGCGGCGAACGTCGGGTGCTCGAAGATCATCCGCGGGTCCAGGTCCAATCCCGCCGCACGGGCCCGGGCGGCCAGCTGCACCGAAAGGATGCTGTCGCCGCCGAGTTCGAAGAAGCCGTCGCTGCGCCCGATTGCGGTGACGCCGAGCAGCTCGGCGCAGATACCGACCAGCGTCTTCTCGGTGGCGGTGACCGGTGGGTCCGATTCCCCGCGGGTGGCCACCGCCGGCTGCGGCAGGGCGGGCCGGTTCAGCTTTCCGGAATCGGTGAGCGGCATGGCTTCGAGCACCGTCAGCGAGGACGGGACCATGTAGCCGGGCAGTGTCGCGGCCACCGCCGCGCGCACCGCGGCGATGAACTCCGCCGTGTCGGCCACCGGGCCGGCGGGCACCAGATAACCGGCCAGTGTGGTGACACCGTGCTGTTCCCAGGTGCGGGCGGCAGCCGCCGCCACCCCGGGTGCGCCGCGCAGGGCGGCCTCCACCTCGGCCAGCTCCACCCGGAAGCCGCGCACTTTGACCTGGTGGTCGGTGCGGCCGACGAACTCGAGCACTCCGTCGGCGGTCCAGCGTGCCCGGTCCCCGCTGCGGTAGAGCCGGTCGCCCGGCACCGCGGAGAAGGGATTGGCGACGAAACGTGTCGCGGTCAGCCCCGGCCGCTTCCAGTACCCGCGAACGATCTGCGGGCCCGCGTAGTACACCTCGCCGACCACGCCGGGGGGCACCGGTTGCAGTGCGTCGTCGAGCACATAGGCCTGCGATCCCGGCGTGGGACGGCCCAGTTTCGGAGTGGGCGGCTCCAATGCGCCGCGCACCGCCGCACCGGAGGTCTCGGTGGCGCCGAAGTTGTTGAGCAGCTGGGCATTGCCGTCGAGCGCCGTGCCGAGCCGGGCCAGCAGGTCCGCCGAGACGGGCTCGCCGCTGCATACCAGTCGGCGCAGGCCACGCAGGGCGCCGTTCTGATGCGGCGGTCCCAGCTTCGGCTCTCCGTCGTCGAGCCTCGCTGAACCGCCGGGTGCCGAATCGGCCAGCACCGAGATCAGGCTTGCCACCGCGGTCACCTGGGCAACCCGCTCATCGACGATCAACCGGGCCAGCGCTTCGGGATCACGGAACTGGTGGTCGTCGGCCAATATCAGGGTTGCCCCGGCGGCCAGCCCGGCCAGCATCTCCATGCCGCCCTCTAGGAACGTCATCGAGGACTGGGCCAGCCGGATGTCCTCGCCGGCCACCGGGTAGTGGGCGATCTGCCAGTTCAGCCGCGCACTCATCGAACGGTGGGTGCCCAGCACGCCTTTGGGCACGCCGGTCGAGCCGGAGGTGAACACCAGATACATCGGGTCGTCGGGATGCGGCACCGGAAGCGGCAGTCCGGCAAGGTCTTCGGCCAGCTCGTCCTGCACGTGCGGATCGTCCAGGCACAGCAGCGTCACGCCGTCGGGTGCCGGAATCGCAGCCCGGGTATCAGTGCTGACCAGAATCACCTTGGCTCCGCCGTCGGCGAAGACGTCCTCGATCATGAACTCGAGGCGCTGGGCGGGGTAGCTCGGATCCAGGGGGAAGTAGCCGGCGCCGGCCTTCATGATGCCGACCAGTGCGACGGGCAGATCCACGTCACGACGCACCGACAGTCCCACCAGGGTGCCGGGCTGCACACCGGCGGCGATCAGCAGCTCGGCGAGCCGGTCGGAGCGGTGATGCAGCTGCGGGTAGCTGAGTTCGGTTCCGGCGCAGCGCACCGCGACACCGTCGAACCCACGGCTGGCGGCCAGCACGTCGGCGATGGTGCGCGGGTCGTCTGCGGGAACCTCGGCACCCCGGCTGCGTGCCAGGATCTGACGGCGTTGCTCGTCGTCGAGAAGGCTGATGTCGCGCAGCGTTGCCTGCGGGTCGGCCGCCATCGTCGCCAGGACCCGGCCCAGCCAGTCGGCCAGGCGCACCACCGTGGCGCGCTCGTAGAGATCGGTGCGGTAGATCAGGTGCCCGTCGTAACCGTCGGCGGCGGTGAACAGGTTCACCGACAAGTCGGCGTGGGCGACGTCGAATGTCGGCATCACGGTGCGGAACACCAGATCGCCGTCGGGCCCGGTGGCCACGGTGTGGGTGACCTCGGCGGCTTCGCGGACGTGGACCACCACCTGGAACAGCGGGTTGCGCGACAACGTCCGGACCGGGTTGAGCGCCTCCACCAGCCGATCGAACGGCAGGTCGGCGTGCGCGTAGGCGCCCAGCGCGGCCTCCCTTGCGCGAGTCACCACCTCGCGCAGCGTCGGGTTGCCCGACAGCCGGTTGCGCAGCACCACGATGTTGACGAAGAACCCGACCAGGTTGTCCAGTGCGTTGTCGGTGCGCCCGGCCAGCGGCACGCCCAGCGGGATGTCGTCGCCGCTGCCGGCCAGATGCAGCAGGACCGCGACCGCGGCCTGCACCACCATGAATTCGGTGGCGCCCGTCTCGCGGGCCAGGGCCGCCAGCCCCGCGCGCACCTGCGGGGAGACGCTGAACGCCACGGAGTCCCCGGAGCCGCTGGCGGTGGCGGGACGGGGGAAGTCCGGCCGCGGCCCGGTGTCGTCGGCCAGGCCGGCCAGTTGCTCGATCCAGTAGCGGCGTTGCTCGTCGATCAGCCCGGACTCGTCGCGCAGCAGTTCGCCCTGCCAGTGCGCGAAGTCCGCGTACTGCAGCGCCGGCGCCTCCCAGGCCGGCGCGGCGCCGGCGGCCCGGGCCCGGTAGGCGATCAGCAGGTCGGTGAAGAGCACCTCGACCGACCAGTGGTCGGCGGCGATGTGGTGCACCACCAGCGACAGCACCCGTTCGTCGCCGGGCAGGTGCAGCAGCGCCGCCCGGATCGGCCAGTCCCGCTCCAGGACGAACGCGCCGCCGCGCTGCTCGTCCAGCCGGGCACCGGTCCACGCCGCGACGGCGTCGGGATCGGTGTGCGGGCAGTGCAGTTCGGTCACCGGAACCGGCGCGGCGGCATTGATGACCTGATACGGCAGGCCGTCGATCTCGCGGAAAGTGGTGCGCAGGCTGCCGTGGCGGGCCACCACATCCCCGAGCGCGGCGATCAGCGCGGCGGTGTCGCACGGGCCGGTGAGCCGGGCCGACAGCGGGATGTTGTCGGTGGCGGCGCTCGGGTCCAGCCGGTAGGCGAACCAGGTGCGCAGCTGCGCCGCCGACACCGGGACGTTGTCCGGCCGCGGCACGGCGACCAGCGCCGGGCGCCGGGCCGCGCTCTGGCCGTCCTGCCCAGCAGCCGGCGCCGCGTCGATCACGGCGGCCAAGCGCGCCACTGTACCGGCTTCGAAGATCTCCCGGATGCCGATCTCCACCTCACAGCGGGCGCGGATCGCCGCGACCAGTTTGGTGGCCAGCAGCGAGTGGCCGCCCAGGTCGAAGAAGGAGTCGTCGGCGCCCACCTGCTCGCGGGAGAGCAACTCGGCGAACAGCTGCGCCACCAGGTGTTCGGTGGCGGTCTCGGGTTCCCGGTACGGCGTGCTCTCGATCGGCTGCGGATCCGGCAGCGCGGCGCGATCGATCTTGCCGTGCGCGGTGATCGGGATGTCGTCGACCACCACATAGGCCGCCGGCGCCATGTATTCCGGCAGTGCCGCGGCCACCCGCGCCCGGATCCGGGGTATGTCGACGGAGTCCGCGTCCGATCCCGCCGGGGTCACGTAGGCGACCAGGCTGCGGCCCAGACCGGGCAGGTCCGACACCACCACGACGCACTGGCCGACGCTGGGATCGACCGAAACGGCCGCGGCGACCTCGCCGAGCTCGATCCGGAAGCCGCGGACTTTGACCTGGTCGTCGGCGCGGCCGATGAACTCCAGGTCGCCGTCGACGTTACGGCGCGCCAGGTCGCCGGTGCGGTAGAGCCGCTGCCCGGGGGTCCACGGGTCGGCCACGAAACGCTCAGCGGTCAGACCCGGGCGATCGAAGTAGCCGCGGGCCACATGGGTTCCGCCGATGTAGATCTCGCCGATCACCCCGACCGGCACCGGCTGCAGGGCGTCGTCGAGCAGCCACATGGTGGTGTTGATGTTGGGTTTGCCGATGGGCACCACCCGGTTGCCCTGCGGGCCCTCCACCTTGTGGCGCGAGGAGTTGACCACGGTCTCGGTGGGGCCGTAGAAGTTGTGCAGCAGCGCATCGAATGTGGCGTGGAACTTGTCCGCGAGTTCACCGGGAAGCGGCTCGCCGCCGATCGGAATACGGCGCAGCGTGCGCCACTGGTTGACCCCGGGCAACGACAGGAACAGGCCCAGCAGGGACGGCACGAAGTGCATCGCGGTGACGCCTTCGCGCTGCAGCAGGTCGGTCAGGTAGCCGATGTCGCGCAGCCCGTCGGGGCGCGGGATCACCAGGCGGGCACCGTTTCCCAGGGTTCCGAACAGTTCACCGATCGATACGTCGAAGCTCGGTGAGGCGACCTGCAGCAGGACGTCGGTGTCATCGATGCCGTACTCCTGGCCGAACCAGAGCAGGTACTCGGTGATCGGAGCATGCGATACCTCGACCCCCTTGGGCAGCCCGGTCGAACCGGAGGTGTAGATCAGGTAGGCCAGGTTCTCCGGACGCAGTGGACGCACGCGGTCGGCGTCGGTGGGGTCGGTGTCGCGCCGCCCGGCCACCTCCTCGGCGCTCAGCGGTTCGGCCAGGACCATCGACGGCTTGGCGTCGCTGAGGATGAACTCGATGCGGTCGGCCGGGTATTCCGGATCCACCGGAACGTAGGCGGCACCGGATTTGGCGATGCCCAGGGCGGTGACCACCAGGTCCACCGAGCGGCCGAACAGCACCGCGACCTTGTCCTCGGTACCGACACCGGCCGCGATCAGGTGATGCGCGATCCGGTTGGCGCGCGCGTTGATCTCGGCGTAGCTGTACGTGCCGTGGTCGTCGACGACGGCGATGGCATGCGGGCTGGCGGCGGCGCGCTCGGCCACCAGACAACCCAGCGTGGCCGGTGCGTCGGCCGACGGGGCGAAATCCGGTCCGCGGGAGACCTCGTCCAACCACGCCCGGTCCTGGTCGCCGAGCATGTCGAGTTCGGCGACCGCCGTCTGCGGGCTCGCCACCGCCGCGGTCAGCAGTTGCACCAGGTGGCGCAGCATCTGGTCGACCAGCGCCTCGTCGAGGACGTCGTGCAGGTACTCGGCTTCGATCAGCGCGCCGGCATCGTGGGAGCCACCGGCCTCCACCATGATTCCCAGCGGCAGCTGCGCGATCTTGCCCCGGTAATCGGCACGCGCGCAGGTAATCCCGTCGGGGGTGAAGCCGTCTCCGTGGCTGGTGCGGAAACCGAAGCTGAGCCGGGTGAGCCGTTCCACTCCCCCGTGCCGGCGGTCCGGGTTGAGCTCGCGCACCACCCGGTCGAGATTGATGCCCTGGTGGGCGAACGCCCCGATTGCGGCGTCGCGGGTGCGGGTCACCAGGTCGGCGAAGCTGTCGGCGGCGCTGACGCGGGCACGCAGCACCACCGTGTTGCCGAAGTAGCCGATGACACCCTCGGTGCCGGCGGTGCGGTTGAGCACCGGGGAGGCGATGAGGAAGTCATCGGTGGCGGTATAGCGGTGGATGAGCGCCGACAGCGCCGCCGCGATCACCATGTAGGGGGTGGCTCCGGCGCTGCGGCCCAGCTCGGCGACCCCGGCCATCAGCTCGGGAGGCAGTGCGCGGGTGCACAATCCGGCACGCAGGGTGCGGGGCACCGCCGAGCCGTGCGGGCCGGGCAGCTCCAGCGGGTCCGGCGGCTCGGCCAGCAGGCTGCGCCAGTACTGCAGGTCCGCACCGTGGTCGGAGCCCGCCGGTGCGACCGGCCCAGCCACCGGCGGGCGGGCGGCGTAGCCCGCCGGGTCGTCGTAGGCGGCGGTGAGGTCGGTGAAGAAGACGGCCCAGGAGTCGTCGTCCCAGGCGATGTGGTGCGCCACCAGCAGCAGGATGTGCTCTTGCGGGGCCACCCGAACCAGGGTGAGCCGAAGCGGCGCTTGGCTTTCCAGCCGGAACGGGGTGCCGAACTCACGCTGGGCCAGCACTTCGAGCCGCAGCGCGCGGGCCTGTTCGGCCAGATCGGACAGGTCGTGGGCGGCAAAGCCCGGTGTCACCTCGGCGAGCACCGCGCGCGGTTCGCCGGCGTCGTCGACGGCATAGACGGTGCGCAGCACCGGGTGGCGCTCGGCGACGGCGGCCAGCGCGGCCTCGAGCAGGGTGGGGTCCAGCGGGCCGGTGAGGCGGTAGGAGACCGAGATGTTGGCCACCGTGCCGTCGGGGTCCAGCGCCTGCACGAACCACATCCGGCGTTGTCCGTCGCTCATCGCCGGCGGCCCGGTCAGTTCGTCCGGGCCGGCAGCCGGCGCGGACTCCGGGGCGGGAGCGGCCAGCCCGCGTTCGGCGAGCCGGCGCCGCAGCAGTTCCAGCCGCAGGTCCTCGGTCGTCGCCTGGTCGACGGCGTCAGTCATGGGTGAATACGGTCCTTTCGGTAGCCGCGGCCGGCGCCGCGTCGTCGCGCAGCGCCGCCGTGAGCTGGGCTCCGGTCATCCCGGCCAGCAATGGGCCCAGTGCCACCCGTCGACCGGTGGCCCGGCCCAGGCGTTTGCGCAGGTCCAGCGCGAGCAGTGAATCCAGGCCGAGGTCGACCAGGGCCCGGTGCATGTCGATGTCGTCGGGGCTTTCCAGGCCGAGCACGCCCACCAGTTCCTCGGCCACCACCGCACCGATCGGGCGTTCGGTGCCGGGATCGGCCGGAGTGGGCGTCAGCGTTGCCTCGAACGGGCAGGGCACGCCCTGACTGTCGAAGAAGACGGCGAGGCGGTCGAAGTCGGCGGCCAGGATCACCGGGTCGGCGGGCGTGGCCAGCAGTCCCGCGATGATCGCGGCCTCCGGTGCCATCGGGGTCAGGCCGGTCCGGGCGATCCGGTCCCGCTCCTGGCCGCTCACCACGGCCACGCTGCGCCACAGTCCCCACCGGATGGAGCTGGCAGCCAGGCCCTGCGCGCGCAGCCGGCCCACCAGGGCGTCGGCCATCCGGTTGGCCGCCGCGTAGGGGCCGTGTCCCGATCCGCCCCACAGCGCCAGCACCGACGAGCAGACCAGCACCCGCGCGTCGGGACGCAGCGGCCAGTGCCGTACCAGATTGTCCAAGCCGATCACCTTGGCGCCGAGGGCATCTCGAACCGACTGCTCGGTGACCTGCGACGTGGCGACGGCTTCGGCCGATGCCGTATGGACCAGCAGCCCAGCCGGCCCGGGCCGATACTGCGCGATCAGCGCCGCCACTGCGGCGTCGTCGGTGATGTCGCAACGGATCGCGGTGATGGTCGCGCCGGTGCGCGCGCGCAGCGACTCCAGCTGCGCCGCGGTGGCGGCATCGCCGGCGCCGCTGCGGCTGAGCAGCACGATCTCGCGGGCGCCGTTTTCGGCGCAGTACGCCGCATAGGCCATTCCGATGGCGCCGGTGCCGCCGCTGATCACCACGCGCTCCGCGACCGCGGGAAGCGTTGCCGGCGTCGCCGACTCGGTGAGGCGGCGCCGGGCGAGATCTCCGGCGCGCACCGCGACCTCGGTGTCGGGCAGCCACAGCGCGGCGGCGGCGGCCCGCAGATCGGCGGCGGTGGGCGCCGCCGGCAGATCCAGGTGCGCGAAGGTGTGGTCGGGATAGTCGAATCCGGTGCTGCGGTGCAGCGCGGCCAGCGCTGCGCTGCCCGGGTGCAGCGGTGGATCACCGTCGAGGTGTTCGGCGCCGCGGGTCAGCAGCCACACCCGGCGGCAGTTCGGTCCCGGCCGCACCGCGCTCTGTTGCGCTGCGTCTGCGGCGAACCCGGCGGCGGCGCCGCCGATGTCGGCCGCATCGGCGAGCGGGGCCACCAGCAGCAGGAATTCGGCGTCGGCCTGGTCGCACAGTCGGGCGCCGACGTCGTCCAGCGCCGAGACCACCCGGGCGGTCAGCTCCGGGGACTGCCCGGTGTAGTCGACGACCGCCACCGGGGTGGGCCGCCGTGGCGGCTCGGCGGCGGGCAGCCAGCGTTCGGCCATGACCACCGGGCCGCGACGGTGCGCCGAGGGCATTTCGACACCGGCCCACAGTCGGGTGGTGTGCATCGGTGCGTGCGGAAAGTTCCGCAGCAGCGCAGGCGGTTCCGGCGGGGGGAAGTCCCGCCAGCGGTAACCCGGGTCGGCGATCGCCGCCGCGGCGATGTTGGCGGCCAGGGCCTCGCCCGCGGGCCGGTCGCGGTCGGTGCTGCCGAGCACCCGGGCCGCCCCGACGGAGTCGCCGAGAGCCACCAGCAGGGTCGGGTGGGCCGACATCTCGATAAACGTCGTGACGCCGCGCGCCACCGCGGCGGCGGCGGCCAGATCGAACCGGACCTGGCGGCGCAGGTTGTCGAACCAGTACTGCCCGAACGCGGTACCGGGCGGGATGGGGCCGCCGTACACCGATCCGATGAACTCCACAGGCGTGTTGTGGAACTGCGCGTCGGGAAGCTGCCCGGCCATGCGGCCGGAGAGCGGCTCCAGCGCGCTGGTGTGCGCGGGGTAGCGCACCGGCAGTTCGCGGGCGAAGACCCCGCGCCCCGCGGCGACCTCCAGAATCCGCTGTACCGCCGGCCATTCGCCGGAGACGACCACCGATTCGGGTCCGTTGACCACCGACAGCTCCAGCCAGCCGGGGGTCGCGGCGATCATGTCGGCGGCAGCCGCGGCGTCCAGGGCGAGCATCGCCATGCCATAGCGAACCGGTGCCTGCGCGGCCAGGAGGTCGGTCAGCTGCGCCCGGGCGGCCACCACCGCCACCGCGGCGTCCAGTTCCACCACGCCGGCGGTGTAGGCCGCGGCGAGCTCCCCCAGGCTGTGTCCCACGGTGATGTCGGGCAGCACCCCGAAATGGCGCCAGGTGGCGGCCAGCGCCGCGGCATGGGTGAACTGGGCGGCCTGCACCACGACCGGATCTGAACGGTCTGAGTCATCGGTGCCGCTCAGATAACTCAGCGGCGAGGCGTGACCGGCGCGCAGGAAGGCGTCATGGCAGCGGTCCGCCTCGGCGCGGTAGGCCGCGACGCCGAGCAGTTCGGCTCCCATCCCGGGCCATTGGTTTCCCTGGCCGGGGAAGACGAAGGCGGTGCGGGCGGTCTCGGGCTGGTGCGACCGGGCGACCAGGGGGTGGTCCTCGCCGCGGTAGACGGCGTCGAGGCCGGCGGTGAGTTCGGCTGCGTCGCGGGCCCGCACCACCGCCCGGTAGCGACGCACCGGCCGAGTGGCCCGCAGGGTCTGGGCGACGGCCGCGACCCCGGCGGCGTGGGTGTTGAGCCAGCGCGCCAGCGCGCCGGCCTCGGCGGACACCAGGTCGCGGGCGTGCGCCGAAATCAGCACGGGGATGCGGCCGTCGGGTAGGACGCTGCGGTGGCTGGTCAGCATGGCGCGGCCTCGCAGGCCTGGTCCACCCCGACGATCAGATGCGCGTTGGTGCCGCTCATCCCGAACGCCGAGACCGAGCCGATGCGGCGGCCGTCGCGCGCCGGCCAGACCGTGCTGGTCTCGGCGAGCGTGATGCCGCCGTCCCAGTCGACACCGTCGTGGCGGCCCGCGCCGACGTGCAGGGTGGCCGGGATCGTCTGGTGCTCGGCGGCCAGCAACACCTTGGTCAACCCGAGTGCCCCGGCGGCGGCCTGGGTATGGCCGATGTTGGATTTGACCGAGCCGAGCCGCGGGCCGGCGCCGGCCGGGCTCTGGGCGCCGTAGACGCTGATCAGTGAGCGCAGTTCGACGGGATCGCCGACCCGTGTTCCGGTGCCGTGGCCCTCGATCATCCCGACCTGATCCGGCTGTAGGCCGGCGTCGGCCAGGGTGTCGCGGAACAGCCGCTGCTGGGCCTGCTCGCTGGGGGTCAGCAGGCCGGTGGTGTGGCCGTCCTGGTTGAGCCGGCAGGCGAGGATCTCCCCGTAGATGTGCCGCCGGTCGCGCAGCGCGGCCGATTTCCGTTGCAGCACAAAGATGGCGGCACCTTCGGCCCATACCGTCCCGGTGGCGTCCGCACAGTAGGGCCGGCAGCGTCCGTCGTCGGACAGCGCGTGTTGTTTGGAGAACTCGACGAAAAATCCGGGCGAACCCATCACGCACACGCCACCGGCGAGCGCCATGTCGGCGTCTCCGGCCTGCAGCGCCC
Organism: Mycobacterium sp. UM_Kg1; assembly: GCF_000972925.1. NCBI lineage: Bacteria > Bacillati > Actinomycetota > Actinomycetes > Mycobacteriales > Mycobacteriaceae > Mycobacterium > Mycobacterium sp. UM_Kg1. Next base: position 26,628 of record NZ_JRMK01000044.1, read on the forward strand.
GCACGGCCAGGTGCAGCGCCGACAGCGCCGACGAGCACGAGGTGTCGACGGTGATGGCCGGGCCGGCCAGCCCGAGGGTGTAGGCGATGCGCCCGGAGATGACCGACAGCGCGGTGCCCGGCAGCAGGTGGCCGCTGTGCGCACTGAACTGCGCCATGTCCGGGCCGTAGCCGGTGACCGAGGCACCGAGGTAGACGCCGACATCGTGACCGTGCAGTTCGTCGGGATTGATGCCGGCGTCTTCGAGCGCACGCCAGGCCACCCGCAGCGCGACCCGTTGCTGCGGGTCCATCGCGACGGCCTCGCGCGGTGCGATCCCGAAGAACCCGGGATCGAATTCTGCGGCCCCGGAGAGGAATCCGCCCGAGTTGCAGATGGGTTTGAAGCCGTCGCGGTGCGATTCCTCGATGAGTTCGCGCACCGCCCAGCCCCGATCCTCGGGGATGGCGCTCAGCGCCTCGCGGCCCTCGGCCAGCAGTGACCAGTACTGTTCGGCGCTGTCTATGCCGCCGGGAGCCTCGACGCCGAGGCCGGTGATCACGACCGGGTCCTGGCGCCGATCAGTCATCGGCGATGATCCGCTTCGCCAGGGTCTCGATGTGCTCGTAGTGGTAGAAGTGCCCGCCGTCGTAGAGCGACACCGTGCAGGTGCCGGTGGTGTGCGCAGCCCAGCGTTCCAGCAGATCGGGCCGGACCCGGTCGTCGGAGCGGCCCCCCAGCACGGCGATGTCGGCGCCGATGGTGGCTTCGGGCGGGCAGGCGTAGCGGTTGAATGCCAGGTAGTCCGCGCGGACCGGGGTCAACAGCAGGGTGAGGAACTCCTCGTCGGCCAGAATCCGCGGGTCGGTGCCACCCAGTTGGGCCAACTCGGCCCGCAGGTCGGCGTCGCCGGTGGGGACTTTGCGCAGCCCCGCCACCACGCCCGGTGCGGGCGCGGCCGAGGCCCACAATCGCTGAATCTCGATGCCGCGGTCCTCGGCGATCCGGGCGAACTCGAACGCGACGAGCGAGCCCATGCTGTGCCCGAACAGGCGCAGCGGCCCGAGCCGGTGCCAGGGCGCGGCGTCGAAGATGCTGCGGGCCAGCTCCGGCAGGGTTTCGGCGGCCGGCTCCCGGAACCGGTCGGCGCGCGCCGGATACTGCATCACATAGGTGTCGGCACCGGCGGCCAGGGCCAGCGCCAGGGGGCGATAGTTCACCGCCGTGCCGCCGGCGTGCGGGAACACCAGGGTCGCGGGGCCGGGCCCGGGAAAGCGGCCCATCCAGGCCGGAACCTGCGTCGAGACGTCATCGACGGCCATCCGGTCCCCTCGCAAGTATTAGTAAAGGCTGCCCTAATTTTGCTGGCAAGGTTACCTCATCGGAGCCGGGCCGAGCACTCGGGCGGGGTCGGCCGACACCACGCCCGGACTCGCCCCTGTTCAGAGCTTTCCGCCGGCGGCGGTTGCGCCGAGCTGTACTAGGCGCCCAGGCGGCTTGCCACAAAGGCAGCGGCCTGCGCCGGCATCCCCGACTGCTCGTAGGACAGATGCGCCGCGGAGTGCATCTCGTCGGTGGTGGGCAGCGCCAGGGCACCCGGGGTGCAGATCGGATCGCCGTCCGCACACAGATCGATGGCCTTGGCCCCGTACCAGTCGCTGAGCTGGTCGACCCGCCCGCCCAGATACCGGTCGGTCGGGTTCCCGAAGACCGCGACCGCGGCAACGTGCTCGGCCTCCTCCGCCGACAGGGTCGCCGCGTTGAACCCGGCCACCGAGGCCCGCGCGATGGTGACCAGGTCGATGACCATGGCGCCTTGCGAGTAACCCCCGAGCACCAGCTTGGTGGCCGGACAGGCCCCGACCATCGCTGCGATGTGGGCATTGGCATCGCCGGCACCGGCGGACGCCGACGCCGGCCAATCGTCGGTGGCCGGGTAGTTGACCGCATAGCCCCCGAGCGAGCGGCCGCCGGTCTGCGAGCGCAGCGCGTCGACGAACCGCTGCCCCACCCCGCCGACACCCGGTGGCTCACCGGTGCCCCGGGCGAAGGTCACCTCGACGTCCGGGCACTCGGCCGCGGCGGCAGGGGGCCCGGCGATCACGGGCAGCGCCCCCAGGACCATCGCCGCACCCCCGAGCCCGGCGACCCACCGGCGGGTGTTCATGACATCGATGCTGGCACATCGACACGCCGGTCCACCAGACCTGATTTCAGGACCGGGGTCCCCCGGCCAGCGCGTCGGACACCTCTGCCGGATCGAGCCGGGCGACTTCCAGGTAGATCTCGGCGACCGCCTCCAACCGGCCCGGATCGGTCTCGGCGGCGTGGAGGCGCTCGGCCAGCTTGGCCACGGTCCGGGTGGCGAAGATGTCGGCGACCACCGCGCGGGGGGCGTCGAGCCAGGTGCGGATCCGCGACACCGCGGCGGTGGCCAGCACCGAATCCCCGCCCAGGGCGAAGAAATCGTCGTCGGCTCCGACCCGGGTGGCGCCGAGCACCTCGGCGATGATCGCGGCCAGGGCGCGCTGCAGCGGACCGGCCGGCTCGCGGTAGCCGTCGCCGGCGGCCAGCGCCGCGGCCAGTTGCGCCGTC
>NZ_JRMK01000045.1:0-29176 GCF_000972925.1 Mycobacterium sp. UM_Kg1
GGTTGGCGCCGTCGTCGTGGCACTGCTGGTCAATACGGTGGTCGCCGGCCGCGTCTCGCGGCCCGCCGAGCCATTCGCCGGAGGCCGGGTGCTGGAGCTGCCCGGACCGGATCTCAACGTCCGCGAGTACGGGCCGGGTGGGGATCGTGCCATCGTGCTGTTGCACGGCTATTCGGCGTCGATCCAGTGGTGGGAGCAGGTGGCGCCGGTGCTGGCGCAGAGTGCCCGCGTGGTGGCGGTCGACCTGGTCGGCCACGGTGGATCCGAGGCTCCGCTGGGCGAAGCGCCGTACAGTGCCGAAGGGCAGGCAACCGCGGTGCGCCACGCGCTCGATGCCCTGGGGGTGCGGCACGCGGTGCTGGTGGGGCATTCGATGGGTGGCTCGGTGGCCACTGCGCTGGCCGAGAGCGCACCGGAGTTGGTGGACCGCGTGATCGTCTCGGACACCCCCGCGGATGTCGGCTTGACTGCCATGCCTGCGCTGGGCAACGCGGTGTGCTGGCCGGTGCTGGGCGCCGCGGCGGATCGACTCCGCAGCATCGACACCGTCGACAGGGCATCGCTGCAGACCGGATTCGCCGTCGACTTCCCGGTGCCCGAGGTTGCCTATCGATCATTGAAACGGATGACCCACAACGCATTGTGCGCGGCCAAGACCGCGGTCCGGATCAACGAGGAACGCGCGGTGGCCGACCGGTTGGCCGATCTGGGCAAACCGGTTCTGGTGGTGTGGGGCGAAACCGATGTGCTGACCCCGACCGCGCAGAATGTCGACCGTTACCGCAAGGCCGGCCTGGCGCCCGTCGTCATCGCTGGGTCAGGGCACAGCCCCTTGGTGGAAAAGCCAGCCGAGTTCCTCAGTGCGGTAGCACCTTTCGTCCACGAGTCACCCGCGAGCTGACGAGGCCGCAGCCGATGTGTCGGGTGCTTGCCGGAGCGGTAGTCGCTGAGTGCGCCGGCACCCCGCCGCCCCCGCGGATACTTACGCCGCGCACCAGCCGGACCCGAGACATTAATCTAACCGCATGGCAATCGAAGCGCGGCCCGCGCTCAAACCGGACATCACACCACTGGCGCAGGCCTTGGGGCGGGCGTTTTACGACGATCCGGTGTCGATGTGGCTGTTACCCGATGACGACGCCCGCACCGGGCAGTTGACGACGTTCTTCGGCACCTCGACCCGCTTCCACCACCTGGCCGGTGGTGGAGTCGAGGTGGCGTACGACGGCGCGGATGTTGGCGCAGCTGCGCTGTGGGATCCGCCCAACCGCTGGAAGCAGTCGGTGTGGTCGCAGCTGCGGATGGTGCCGTCATTGCTCTGGTCGCTGGGCTTTCGGCTCTCCCAGGGCCGCGCGCTGACGGATCTGCTGGATGCCAACCACCCCGAGGAACCGCACTGGTACCTGGCGGTGATCGGCAGTGACCCCGCGGTGCGAGGCCGCGGCTTCGGGCAGGCCGTCATGCAGCCGCGGCTGGACCGCTGTGACGCCGAGTTGTGCCCGGCCTACCTCGAGTCGAGCAAGGCCGAGAACGTGCCGTACTACGAGCGGTTCGGTTTCCGCGTGATCGGCGAGATCAAGGTGCCCAACGGCGGCCCGACGTTGTGGAAGATGTGGCGGGAGCCGCAGACGCCGTAGCCGGCCGGCTCGCGCTCAGTCGCTGACGGTGTCGCCGAGGCGTTCGGCGGCCGCGAGGTAGTCCTGGGCGAACTCGAACACCACGTCACGCGCCGGCTTCACCTTGTTCATCAGCCCCACGCCCTGGCCGACGAAATAGGTTGACAGGGCCTGGGCGCCCTGATGTCCGGTGGCTGCCAGTTTGTCGATGCGACGAAGCGTCGGCTCGGCCAGCATGGACTGCAGGGGCAAGGGCAACGTCGGATGGCCCTTCTCGTTGGGCCGCCACGCGTCCGTCCAATCCGAGACCAGTTGCCGAGCGGGCTTGCCGGTACGCCCCGTGGAGCGGATGGTGTCCCGCGAGGTGGCAGCGAGCATCTTCTGGACGGTGTGCGGCGCGGTTTCGGCTTCCTCGGTGGTGAGCCACACCGAACCCGTCCATGCACCGGCGGCACCCAGCGCCACGCACGCCGCCATCTGGCGACCGGTGACGATCCCGCCGGCGGCAAGCACGGGCACGGCGTCATCGATGGCCTCGATGACTTCGGGGACCACAACCAGCGTCGATACTTCGCCGCAGTGCCCGCCGGCCTCGGTGCCCTGAGCGACGATGAGGTCGACGCCGTGAGCCACCTGCTTGATGGCGTGTTCCTTGGCGCCCACCAGGGCCGCCACCGGGATGCCGTGTTCCTTTCCGGACTTGATCATGTAGTCCGGCGGGACGCCGAGCGCGTTGGCCATCAGCCGGATGGGGTGGGCGACGGCAACTTCGAGCAGTTGCTCGCCGGCGCCGCCGGCAAGCAACGCCGATCCCAGGCGGGGCTTCTCGTCGGGCTCAATGTCGTGTTGGGCCAGCAGATCTGCGATGAAGGTCTTGAACTCGTCGGGAATCCGGTCGGAGAGTTGTCCGCCCGAAAGGTTCTCGCCCTTGCCCTCGAACTTGGCGGGGACGATGATGTCGATCCCGTAGGGCTTCCCCTTGACCTGCTCGTCGATCCAGGTCAGCTCCTGATCCAGTTGTTCGGGGGTGTAGGCGGCGCCGCCGAGCACACCGAAGCCGCCCGCGTTCGTCACCGCGGCCACCACGTCGCGGCAGTGGCTGAAGGCGAACAGCGGGAAGTCGATGCCGTACTGCTCGCAGATAGGGGTCTTCACGGTTACACCGCTCCTTCAGGGGACGAGATCACTGACCGGGACCTGGCCTGCGAGGGCCTAGGACTCGTCAGGACGCTATCGCAGCACGCTGTGTGCTCGGCGGGGGGTGCGGAGTTAGGGCAAAACGCCGTGTGCCGTCAGGCGAGATGCTCTCGCCTGACGGCACACCGCGTGAGTTGTCGGGTGGCTCAGCCCACCAGTGCATCCAGTTCCAGGTCGAGCAGCGGAGTCACGTCGGCGTCGACCAGCTCCCCGCCACCGAAGCCCTGGTCGGTCAGCAGAGCGTCCAGCCAGGAGAACTCGGCGCTTCCCGGCGGGGGCAGCGGCGCGTCGGTCGGCGCGATCACCCCGGATCCGGTCAGGTAGGCGACGCCGCGCGCCATCAACTGCGTCACGTCCACCGTCAGGCCACCGAAGAAGTCGTTGATCTGCTGGCCGACAGCGGCCAGCCCGCTGATCAAGAAGATGTCCTGGTCGACGATGCCCTGCAGGAACTTGTCGATCTCGTTGACGAGCCCGTTGAGCACGTAGGGGATGGTGCCGACCACGGTGCGAAGGCCCAGCGCCAGGTCGTTGCCGATGTTGGGGTAGCCGTACATCGAGATCGCCGACAGCAGTGCCTGCTTGAGGTCGACGGGCTCCACCAGGCTGCCGGTGATCTCCGGGTCGGTGAACATCGGGGAACCGTCGAAGTCCGACCGCAGCGGCACCCCGAAGATCTGCAGGATGGTCGGGGTGATGTCGGCAATCGAGTAGTTCAGGTTCTGGCTGCCGGCCTGCGCGTCGTTGCCGGCGAGGGAGAAGATGACGAACTGTGAAGTCTCGTTGGGCGATTGGAAGCCGTGACCGAATCCCAGCGACTGCTGGTGGCCGTGGTCGGTGGTGACGATGACGGTCCACCCGTCGCCGGTTTCGGCCTGGGCCGCCGCGATCGCCTCCATGATCTGTTGGATGTTGCTGCCGACGTTGATGACGGCCTGCGCGTACTCCGCGGAGCCGCCGCCGAACGAGTGTCCGGCCTCGTCGACCTGTACCTGGTAGGAGAAGATGAAGTTCGGGATGTCAGGGTTGGTCGTGGTCGCGAGGATCTGGGAGATGGTCTGTGCGGTGACCTCGGCGTCGGTGTCAGCCCAGGAGTCTTGGAACGGGATGAAGAGGTTGTTGTCGGCCGGGTAGCCGCCGGCTTTGGCGATGTCGTTGATGAAGTCCCAGTCGGCGATCACCGAGGTGTTGACCTCGGGTCGGTAGTACTCGAGCAGGTTGAACACCGTGGGCCAGGCGTTGTACGGCTCCGGGGAGAAGACGTTGTTGATCACGCCGTGCTTGTCGTCCCACACGCCGGTCAGGATCGTCGACCAGGACGGACCGGAGATCGTGGTGTGGTTGACTTCGGTTGCTGCGCCGGTGATGCCCAAGTCCATCAGGGTGCGAAAGCCGCTGCCCTCGTCGTAGGCCAGTTCCAGGATCTTGGACAGGTTGGTGCCGTCGGTACCGATCAGCAGGACGTTCTCGGCGGCCAACAACCAGTCGGCGGTTGTGGCGGACAGCGCCGCGGGTGTTCCGACAGCGGCCCCGGTGCCGGCAACCAGGGTTGCAACGGCCACTCCCGACAGAAACTTTTTGGCGGATATCACGATCGGTTCCCCTTTGTCAGCAGTGTTGGGGCTGATGCTCGAAGATACTAGCAGTTACCCAGCGAAAACTCAGGTTTCTCGGGAGGTCTCCTCACAAGAGGGAACCGTGGAAAAACCAGCGGCCAGAGCGGGAAGCCCAAGCTTGGTGAGTGGACCGCGTCAGTCCAGAAGTACGTCGATGTCGAGCACCGGCGGCACATCGACCTCGACCAGGTCGGGGATCCCGAGGTCGACGGCGGCCAAGGTCTGGTCGGCCAGCAACGCCTCCAGGGAACCGGTGAAATCGGCCGGCAGGGGCAGCGGTGCGTCGTTCGGCGCAATGACACCGGCCCCGGTCAGGTATGCGACAGCGCGGCCTAAGTCGTTTGCCACGTCGATCACCAGCCCGCCGACGGTGTTGAACACCCACTGGGCGCCCTGAGCCAGCCCGCTGATCAGGAAGATGTCCTGGTCGATGATTGACTGCAGGAAGTTGTTGACGGGGGGGAAGGCCCAATCCCGGAGGAAGTAGCCGGCACCGCCGGCCAGCGCACGAAGCCCCAGCATGAGGTGGGTACCGATGTCCGGGTAGCCGTAGCTGTTGATTGCGGCCTGCAGCGCCGCTTTCAGGTCATCGGGGAAGACGGTGCTGTTGAGCAATTCCGGGTCGAGCTGCATGGGGGTGCCGTCGAAGTCCGACCGCATGGGAATTCCGAAGGCCTGCAGAATCGTGGGCACGATGTCGACGGTCTGGTAGGCCAAGTTCTGGGCACCGGCCTGGTCCTCGTTGCCCGCCAGGGAGAACATGATGAAACTCGTCGTCTCGTTGGGTGACTGGAGTCCGTGTCCGAGGCTGAAGCCGGGCAGGTCCGGATTCGCCTGGTGGCCGTGATCGGTGGTCAGGATGATGGTCCACTTGTCGCCGGTGGCCGCCTCGGCCTGGGCCACTGCCTCCAGGATCAGTTTGAGGTTGGCGCCGACGTTGATGACGGCCTGCGTGTACTGATCCGACTCGGCGCCGTAGGAGTGTCCGGCATGGTCGACCTGGGACTGGTAGGCGAACATGAAGTTCGAGATTTCCGGGTTGGTGGTGGTCGCCAGAATCCGGGAGATGGTCTCGCCTGTTGTCAGCGCATCCATCTCGGCCGATGTGGAACCCCCGGATATGCCGACGATGTTGTCGGCCGGGTAGGGGCCTATCGAGGCGATCTCGGTGAACAGGCCCCGTCCGGAGATGACCGTGGTCTCGATCTCCGGCTTGTTGTACTCGATCAGGCCGAACACCGACGGCCAGGTGGTGTACGGCTCCGGACGGTAGACGTTGCTGACAATGCCGTGCTTGTCGTCCCACACCCCGGTGAGGATGGTCGACCATGACGGCGTGGACAGCGTCTGGTGGCCGGTGAGGCTGGTGATGGCGGTAATGCCCCGGTCCGCCAGCATCTTGAAGCCGCTGTCGTCGTTGAAGGCGTACTCGAGAATCTTGTCGATACGGGTTCCGTCGGTGCCGAGCAGCAGCACGTTCTCGGCGGCCAGCAGCCACTCGGCGGTCACGGTGGACATGCCCACCTGCGTGCCCACCACCGAACCCGTGCCGGCGACCAAGCCGGCGACAGCGGTGCCGCAGAGGAATTTTTTGAGTGTGGTCACGATCGGATCTCCAGGTCGAATGGGTTGCTGTGGGCGCCGCCGGCTTCGGCGGATCAGCCGAACAGGGCCTCGAAGTCGAACAGCTGCGAAAGGTCGACGGCCAGCAGAGTCGGGTCGGAGAACTCGGCGCTGCCCGGCAGCGGCAGCGGGGCGTCCGTGGGTGCGATCACGCCCGAGCCGAGCAGATACGCAATACCGTGCGCCAGCGTGTTGGTGACATCCACGGTCAGGCCGCCGAAGAAACTGTTGATCAGCTGAGCGCCTTGGGCCAGCCCGCTGATCAGGAAGATGTCCTCGTCGACGATCCCCTGCAGGAATGTGTCGATCCCGGTCATGAACTTGTCGATGAAGTACGGGACGGCGCCGATCACCGTCCGGATCCCCAGGGTGATGTCGTTACCGATATTCGGGTAGCCATACATCGCCAGCGCCGACAGGAGTGCCTGTTCCAGATCGACGGGCGTGACGTTGCTGTTCAGCACGGTCGGGTCGTCCGTCAGCGAGACGCCGTCGAAGTCCGAGCGCAACGGGATGCCGAACAGCGACAAGATCGTCGGGGTGATGTCGGCGATCGAGTAGTTCAGGTTCTGGCTGCCGTCGGTCGCATCGTTGCCGGCTTGATCGAAGATGACGAACGACGACGTCTCGTTGGGTGATTGGAAGCCGTGGCCGATGCTGAGACCGGGCAGGGTCACCGTCTGCTGGTGGCCGTGGTCAGTGGTCACGATGATCGACCAGTCGTCCCCGGTGATCGCCTGCACCTGGGCGATCGCGGCCAGGATCTGCTGGAGGTTGCCTCCGAGATTGACGATGGCCTGCATGTACTCCTCCGACCCGCCGGCGAACTCGTGTCCGGCGTGGTCGGCCTGGCTCTGGTAGGAGAACAGGAAATTAGAGATGTCATCGGGGTTGTCCGCGGTGCCCAGGATCTGGGCGATGGTGAGCGCGGTGACTTCCGCGTCACTGTCGGCCGGGCTGTCCCCTGCCGGGACGAAGACGTTGTTGTCGACCGGGTATCCCCCGGAGTCGGCCAGCTGGTTGAGGTAACCCCAGTTGCTGATGATCGTGGTGTTGATCTCGGGCTTGTTGTACTCGATCAGGTTGAACACCGACGGCCAGGCGTTGTACGGCTCGGACCGGAAAATGTTGTTGAAGACGCCGTGCTTGTCGTCCCAGACTCCGGTGAGGACCGTCGACCAGGATGGTCCGGAGAGCGTGGTGTGGTTGAGGATGCTCGCGGTTCCGGTGACGCCCTGTTCCATGGCCGTCTTGAACCCGCTGTCGTCGTTGTAGGCGTATTCCAAGACCTTGGAGAGGTTGACGCCATCAAGACCGATCAGCAACACGTGCTCGGCGGTGAGCATCCAGTCGGCGGTCACTGACGACAGGCCCACTTGGGCGCCCACCGCTGCTCCCGAGCCCGCAACCAGGCTGGCGACGGCCGCACCGCACAGAAACTGCTTCACCTTTGTCACGATTGATTCCTCACCGGAGTATGCGGACCACTTGGCGGCGATGCTAGCAGTGGTCCCCAGGAAAAATTAAGCTTAACGCTCCGGCCCGCTCATTTGCCCAGTAAGTTACTGAGGAATCAGCGTTGTCGTCGAGGGCGTGGTGGAAATCAGGTGCCTCTGGTCTGGGGAAGGTCCTTGCCGCTGACCAACGTCGCGCGGAACTGCATCGCCCGGTAGGGCCAGCCCCGTGCGGTGTGCCACTGCGACACCATCAGGCCCACCCCGTCGGGGTGATCCACCCGGGAACGCGGCAGCACGTAGCCCCCGTAGAGCTGGGCGACGCGGCCGCGTGCGTGGTCTTCGTCTTCCCAGCCGCAACCGAGCAGCGGAAGTTGCAGCGGTGCCTCGGCCAAATCCGCCGCGGGTGACTCCAGTACCCGGTAACCCAGGGCATAGCGCGACGAGACGAAGCCGCCGAGAACCCAGGTGCGCGCGCCCAGCCGGCGCAGGGACAGCTCGCCCCACGTCTCGCCCGGCGGGGTGATCGGAACCGGGGGGCGGCCCCAGGCGCGGCGCTCGCCGCGATAGCCCCAGCCGGAATACCTGCGCGGGTCCCCGAGATGTGCGGGGCGCACGCGCTGCAGGATGACGCCTTTGTCGCGCTGGAACCCGGTCGAGACCACATACACCCAACCGTCGTCGGGGTCATAGTCCCAGGACCAGCACTGGGCGTGTCCGCGGTGCAGCCGGGCCGGAAAACGCGTCCCGAGGTTGTGCCAGGAGACGCCGTTGTCGGCGGACTGCCAGATCTCGGTCCACGCCACGTGGCCAAAGCCACGGTTGACGATCGCGTGTAGGTAGAGCATCTGCTCCACCCGCAGCAGGTCCGACGGGATCACGGTGCTGATGGCGTCGCGGTCGCGCCACGAGACCGGTTCGCGGTGCCGGTAGTGCCACAGTTGGCGGGCGTAGTGTGCTTCGATGCCGCCGGCGCGGTGGTAGCGGATCCGATGGGCGGCGTCACCGGTACCGATCAGGATCACCGGGGAGCGCCAGTCGCCCTGGCCGACCCGATCGCCGGCGAAGGTGTCGCCGAACACCGACACCAGCGTGCCGTTGGGCGCCAGCACCGACGCGCCCAGGTCCGCGCATGTTGCTCCCCACCTGTCGGTGATGCCCGGGCCGGTGACGTCGGCCAGCTTCCCAGGGGTGGGGCGCACTGGTTCAGGGCTTGCTGCGCCAGCCGCCGGCGCCCACCGCGATCATTCGAAGTTGTTTGACCGCAACGTTTTTGATCTCGGTGAGCGTCTCGGGATCGGGGGAGTCTTCGATGGCTTCGGCAGTGACGATCATCGCGTTGACGAACAGTCCCGCCAGGATGTTGAGATCCTCGGAGCTCCAGGCACTGAATGCGGGGAAGCGCGCCAGGTCGGTGGCCAGTTCGGAGGTGATCAGCCGGATCTCGGTGCGGATAGCGTAGCGCAGCACGGTCATTCCGCCGAAGCGCTCCCGGTTGATGAACCGCCAGTACTCCCGGCGGGAGCTGACGCTTTCGACCAGGACATCCACGGAGGACTCGATGATCCGGCTGGGGTCCACGCCGCCGGCCCGGGCCTCGCGCAGCGTCTCGCGCAGTGCCCGAAACGACTCGTCGATGAGCACCAGACCCAGGGCGTCCATCGACTCGAAATGGCGATAGAAAGCGGCCGGAACGATGTGCGCGGCCCGTGTCACCTCGCGCAGGCTCAGCGCGCTGAAGCTGCGTTCGTCCACCAGGGTCAGCGCCGCGCCGATGATGGCCCGGCGGGTGGCCTCCTTGCGTTCCTCGCGGGAAACCCGCTCCGGCCGTTCGGGGCGCGGCGAACGCTCGGGGCGGGCCGCACGCTCCGGCCGCGGTGGCCGCGTGCGCCCACTTCTGGGATTCGGCGTACGACTGTTCACTGTTGTGAAGCGTAACACATCGGGTAAAGAGGCCTTGACGCGTCGTGAACAAATGTTCACTGTGTACATATGTTCACTCAAACTTTGACGCGGCGGATCCTGGGCTCCAGCCTGGTCGATCTGCTCACCGGCCCGCACGGGGTCGATCGCTACACCGAACTGGTGTCACCGACGTGGACCCGTAGCGACCCCCGCGCCCGGGTGGTCTCCGTCCAGCGCTCCACCCCGCGCAGCGTGACGCTGCTCCTGCAACCCAACGACGCGTTCCCCGGTTTCAAGGCCGGCCAACATGTCAACCTGTCCGTCGACATCGACGGGCGCCGGCGCACCCGCTGCTACTCACCGGCAAGCGCCGAGGGTCAGCGACTGCTCGAACTCACCATCGGCCGCCACGAAAGGGGTCTGGTCTCCGAGCACCTCTACCGCAACGCCCGGCCGGGGATGGTCCTCGGTCTGGAAAGGGTCGGCGGAGACTTCACGCTTCCCGCGATCCGGCCCCGCCGGATCCTGCTGATCTCCGGGGGCAGCGGAATCACCCCGGTGATGTCCATGCTGCGGACCCTGAATGCGGAAGGTTATGCGGGCCGGGTCACCTTCATTCACTACGCCCGCAGTCGCGACGAGGCCTGCTACCGCGAGGAACTCGCCGCGATGCCGCGTGTTCAGGTTCTGCACGGCTACACCCGTAGCCCCGAGGGCGGTGACTTGCAGGGCCACTTCGGCGCCGAGCATCTGCGGGCGGCGCTGCCGGACCCCGACGCGGTGTACGTATGCGGGCCGCCGGCCCTGGTGGCCGCGGTGCGCGAGCACTGCCCGGAAGCGATCTCGGAGAGTTTCGTCCCCCCGGAATTTGCCGTGCCGGCCGAGGCGCCCGGCGGTCGCGTGACGTTCTCGGGCAGCGACCAGTCCGTCGTCGATGACGGCCGGCCCCTGCTGGAGCAGGCCGAAGCCGCCGGACTGACACCGGCCAGCGGATGCCGCATGGGCATCTGCCACAGCTGCACCTGCCGCAAAACCGTTGGCACGGTGCGCAACCTGATCACCGGTGCGGTATCCACCGCCGAGGAAGAAGACATCCAGATCTGCGTTTCGGTGCCCGTCGGCGACGTCGCGATCGACCTCTAGAAAGGAGCCAACCATGTCTGTATCAGTGCTCACCCCCGACCAGGTGACGGCGCCCGAACAACCCGCCGAGGTTTTCCGCACCGACCTGCCTGCGCAGCTCGACGCCTTCGGTGCCGAACTCGACGCCCTGCGCCAGCGTGTCCTCGACGACCTCGGCGAGCGCGACGCGGACTACATCCATCGCGTCATCAAGGCGCAGCGCGCCCTGGAGGTCGGCGGGCGCGCCCTGCTGTTCCTCGGAATCCTCCCGCCGGCCTGGCTGGCCGGCACGGCCATGCTCGGCTTGTCGAAGATCCTCGACAACATGGAGATCGGTCACAACGTCATGCACGGCCAGTACGACTGGATGGGCGAACCGGCGTTGTATGGCAAGCATTTCGAGTGGGACACCGCATGCCCTGGCGATCAGTGGCGGCACTCGCACAACTACATGCACCACACCTACACCAACATCGTCGGGATGGACCGCGACGTCGGCTACGGCATCCTGCGGATGAGCGACAAGCAGCCCTGGGAGCCCTACTTCCTGGGCAACCCGCTGTACGCCTTCTTGCTGATGGTGCTTTTCCAGTACGGAGTCGCGGTGCACGAACTGGAAGCCGAACGCATCCGCGCCGGTGAGATCGGGCTGGCCGACAAGCGGGAAATGCTGCGGGAGACCTGGCAGAAGGTGCGGCGCCAGACCCTCAAGGACTATGTCGCCTTCCCGCTGTTGGCGGGGCCGTTCGCGCCGCTGGTGTTTGCCGGAAACCTGACCGCCAACCTGATGCGCAACGTGTGGGCCTACATGATCATTTTCTGCGGGCACTTTCCCGAGGGAACCCAGGAGTTCACCGTCGAAGAGGCCGCGAACGAGTCGCGGGGCATGTGGTACTACCGTCAGATCCTCGGTTCGGCAAATCTGACCGGCGGCAAGTGGTTTCACGTCCTGACCGGCAACCTGTCGTTTCAGGTCGAGCATCACCTGTTTCCCGACCTGCCGGCGCACCGGTACGCCGAAATCGCACCGCAGGTACGCGAGATCTGCGAGCGCTACGGCGTGCCCTACAACACCGGGCCGTTGCTCAAGCAGTTCGGCAGCGTGGTCCGCAAGATCTGCAAACTGGCACTGCCCTGGAACTGAGTCAGCCCCGGGGACCCAGCAGTGCGATCGACGCGTCGATGGCCGGCTCGGTGATCACGCCGATATCGGCGCCGTCCTCGACAGCCAGGGCGGTGAGCTCGCGCAGGCCGCCCAGCAGAATCACCGCCAGGGCCGGGCTCAACGGCGGAAGGTTCGCCCGGCGAAACCCGGGACTGCCGCTGAGCTCGATCAGCAGGTTCGACATCAACTCCAGGCCGTGGCGCTGGGCCGGCCGGGCAACCTCGCCCAGCGACGGCATATCGCGAATCCAGCTCAAGGTGATCGCCGGACGCGCGCGGATCTTGGCGACGTAGGCCTGGACCGCCTGACGGATCTGAACCTGCCACTCGGCCTGGGGGTCCACCGCGGTCTGGATTCGCAGAGCCAATTCCTCGTTGTCCACCCGCAGCAACTCCAGGAAGCACTCCTCCTTGCTGGCGAAGTGGTCGTAGAAGGTGCGTTTGGAGGTGCGGGCGGCGCGCACGATCTCAGCGACGGTGCTGGCCCGGTACCCCCGTTCGGAGATCGAATCGGCCAGCCCGTCGAGCAGTCGGTGGCGGAACGGGTCGGCGGCGCCCGTCGCCGGGGCATCGACTGCCGGGATCGTCATCGCCGCACCTCCCCGCGGGTAAGCCTTGCTCCTAATTGGTACCTAAGAGTACCGTGTTCCTCACGGATTTGGTACGCCCCAGTACCACGCTCACGTCGGGAGGCGTCGCATGACCCATCTGGTTGCCGGGACGGCCGCGGACGCCATCGAGCCCACCGACTCCCCGGCGATCAACCTGCCGCCCGGTCCGCGTAACTCCAAGCTGACGGCGGGACTGCTGTTCATCTTGTCCCGCCGCCGGGCCCTGCTGGGTCTGACCCGGCGCTACGGCGCCGCCTTCACTGTCGACGTTCCGATGTTCGGGCCGACGGTCTTTGTGACCGATCCCGAATTGGCCAGGCAGGTTCTGCTGACCAGCCCGGAGGATCTGGGCAACATCCAGCCCAACCTGTCGCGGATCCTGGGGGAAGGGTCGGTGTTCGCGCTGGACGGTGCGGCACATCGGCGGCGGCGCAACCTGTTGAGCCCGCCGTTTCACGGGAAACGGGTGCGGGCCTACGAGCAGATCATCGTCGAGGAGACTCTGCGCGAGATGGCCACCTGGCCCATCGGAAAGCCGTTCGACACCTTTCGGCCGATGAACAGGATCACCATCAACGTGATCCTGCGGGCGATCTTCGGGGCCGAAGGCGCCGACCTGGACAAGCTGCGGATCGGCCTGCCCAAGTGGGTGACGCTGGGTTCACGCCTTGCGGCACTGCCGATTCCGATCCGCCGCTACGGCCGGTTCACGCCGTGGGGCCGGCTGGCCGCCTGGCGCGCCGAGTACGAGCTCGTCCTGGACAAGCTGATCGCCGACGTTCGCGCCGATCCCGACTTCGAGAACCGTTCGGACGTGCTGACCCTGCTCTTGAGCAGCACCTACGAAGACGGCACGGCCATGACCCGCAAGGAGATCGGCGACGAGTTGCTGACCCTGCTGGCCGCCGGGCACGAGACCACGGCATCGACCATGGCCTGGGTCTTCGAGCGGCTGAGTCGTCATCCTAGCCTCCTCGGCGAACTGACCGCTGAGGCAGATGCCGGCGGGAACACGTTGCGGCGGGCCACCATTCGCGAAGTGCAGCGGGTGCGCACCGTGATCGACTTCTCGGGGCGGCATGTCTACGCACCCAGCGTCACGATCGGCGAGTGGGTGATCCCGCGGGGGTACTCGGTGATCGTGGCGATCAACGAGATCCACCGAAACCCCGGCGCATTCGACGCCCCCGACGAGTTCGACCCCAAGCGCTACCTCACCGGCAGCCCGTCGGCGTTCGAGTGGCTGCCCTACGGCGGCGGAACCCGGCGGTGCCCGGGCTCGACATTCGCCAACGTGGAGATGGACCTGGTGCTGCGGACGGTGCTGCAGCGCCTGGTCATCGAGCCCACCACAGCGCCGGGCGAGAAGTTCCACTCCCGGGGTGTGGCTTTCACGCCTAAGAACGGCGGCCGGATCACCGTGCGCCGCCGCGACTGACGCCGCTCAGCGCTGGGGCGCCAGCTGCCAGTTCGGACGGATGTAGTGACAGGTGTAGCCGCCCGGGAAACGTTCCAAGTAGTCCTGGTGCTCGGGTTCGGCCTCCCAGAACTCACCGGCCGGGCTGACCTCGGTCACCACCTTGCCCGGCCATCGTCCCGACGCCTCCACGTCGGCGATGGTGTCGAGCGCGATCTGGCGCTGCTGCTCATCGAGGTAGAAGATCGCTGACCGGTAACTGGGCCCGATGTCGTTGCCCTGCCGATTGGGGGTGGTCGGGTCGTGAATGGCGAAGAAGAACTCCAACAGGCTGCGGTAGTCGGTCACCGCGGGATCGAAGGTGATCTCGATGGCTTCGGCGTGGGTGCCGTGATTGCGGTAGGTGGCGTTCTGGACAGTGGGGTCGCCGGTGTAGCCGACTCGGGTGCTCACCACGCCGGGCAGTTTGCGGATCAGGTCCTGCATGCCCCAGAAGCAGCCGCCGGCCAGGATCGCTCTGTCGTAGTTGGTCATGCCTCGATTATCCGCGGCTATTTCCGTGCCGCCAGCGAATAGGAGCGGTAGCTGGTCAACACCGCGCTCGGCTCCCGGTAGGGCGGGGCCTGTGCTGCCAGCCGCGGGAACCGGTCGAACAGCGCCAGCAGCCCCAACCGGATCTGCATTCGGGCCAGCGGCGCGCCCAGACAGACGTGGGGACCGAAGCCGAACCCCAGGTGGCTGGTTTGAGATCGGGTCAGGTCGAGCCGATCCGGTTCGGGGAAGACCGCCGGGTCTCGGTTGGCGGCAGCCAATCCGAGCAGGATCGGCGCGCCGGTGTCGATCACCACCGTCTCGTTCCCGCTGGCGATCTCGATGGGTGCGCCCGCCACCCGGGAGATCATCAGAGCCGGACTGATCATCCGCACCAGTTCGTCGAGGGCGTGCGGAGCGGCAGTGGAGTCGGCCAGCAGCCTGCGTTGGCCGGGGTCGGTGATCAGCAGCGCCGCAGCCCCGGTCAACACGGCCGTGGTGGTGTCATGGCCCGCCGACAGCAAGAAGATGGCATTGTGCAGCAGCTCGTCATCGGACACCGGCAATCCGCTGGCGGCCACCACCGACAGCAGGTCGTGGCCCGGGTCGGCGCGGCGCAGCGCCAGCAGGTCGGCGAGCAGGGCCTTCATGCCGGCGGCGGCGTCGTCGGCGGCGGTGAACACCGCGCGCGGTGCGGCGGGCTCCAGCGCTGCGATCAGAGCCAGCGACCAGGCCGCCAAATTGTCCAGTTCGCTGTCGGGCACCCCCAGCAGGGTGGCGATCACCCCCAGGGGCAAGGGTTTGGCGAACTGCGCCACCAAGTCGAAGCCGTCGGGATCCAGGTCCGCCGCCAGGGAGCGGGCGCGGGCCGCGACTTCGGCTTCGAAGGAGGCCAGCGCCCGCGGTGTGAACGCCCGGGACAACGGCGCCCGCAGCCGGCGGTGATCGTCTCCGGAGCGGTAGAACAGATTGTTCTCCACGTGCGCCAGGTAGGGACGCCCCGGATCGAGCTTGCCGCGGTACAGGTTTCGCCGATCGGTGCTCACCCGCTCATCGCGCAGCATCGCCAGCACGTCGGCGTAGCGGGTAAGCACCCACAGGCCTTGGCTGCTGCGGTGGACCGGATCGGCTTCGGCGAACCGCCGCTGATAGGCCAGCGGATCGGCATGCAGGTCCGGGTCCCGGAAGTCGAAGTCGAGCGCGCCCATCAGGTGCGTTCGGCGATCCAGGACGCCACCAGATCCGCGCAGACGGCCCGGCTGTCCGTCGGTTGTTCCAGGTAGTGATCGCCGGCGATGAAGTGGAGTTGCTTGTCGGTGCTGGCCAGCGAGTCGTGGATGTGGTGGGCGTCGCTGGGGAAGACTCCGGTGTCGGCGGTGCCCTGGATCACCAAGGAGGGCAACGTAATCCGTCCCAGATGCGGGGTGCCCTGGCAGAAGGAGGTCTGCAGGCTCCACATGGACAGCCAGGTCCGCAGCGTGCAGTGCGCGGCGATGTTGTACGGCGAGCGGTTCGCGCGGCGCGGATCACCCAGGTAGCACTGGTTGAGCGGGCGGTCCGACGGGTCCAGCGAGGGGTCGAGGTAGCGCGGGTCCGCCCACACCCGGTGCACCGAGAAGGCGCGGTCGTAGGCGCCGCCTGCCTTCAGCCGCTTCAACTCTGCCTGCGCCCACGCGGTGATCCGGTCGTTGCGGTCCCGCTGGGCCTGGCGGTAACGGGCGATGAACTCCGGGGTGTAGGGCGGTGCGTTCTCCTCGGAGTACATGTCCAAAGACGGGTCACACGACAACGGGTCGGACTCGTCGGTCACCGAGGGGTCGATCCACGCGGTCAGCACCTCCGGCCGTCCGGCGTGGGCCTGGGTGGAGACGTACAGGTCGCCGGGGGGAAGGGCATTGACCGCGTCGGGAACCGGGCCGCCGCCCACGGCGGTGATGTGCGGGTCCACAGACTGCGACTGGTAGGCGGCCATCAGCGACCCGCCGCCGGAGTTGCCGAGCAGGACGATCACGTCCACACCGCGCTCTTCGCGCAGCCAGCGCACCCCGGCCGCGATGTCCAGCAGGGCGTGTTCGAGCAGAAACAGCGACTCCCCACTGCGGTAGCGGGTGTTCCAACCCAGGAAGCCGTAGCCGCGCTCGGCGATCAGCGGTGCCAGGTAGTGCTCGGCGAAGTCCACGTTGTAGTGGCTGGCGATCACCGCCACCTTCGGAGCGGCACCGCTCGGTGTCCAGTACAACCCCTGGGCGGGGTGATAACCGGCGGGATTGACCACTCCCGACGCCGAGGTGAGCGAAACGAATTCGCGGGTTACTGCCACTACATCACTCCTTCAATCATGAACGGTCATCACGCCAGCTCACCGAGCGGTACCACGTGTCGGTGAGCGTCTTGATTGCTGCTTCTTCGTCCAGTTCGCGTCCGGCGACATCGCCGCCCGCCACCAGCCAGACATAGGTGAAGTGGTTGAGCATGGCGACGATCGCCGAGCCCACCAGTTCGGGGTCGGCGTCGGTTGCGTAGCCCTTACGCTGCGCCATCCGTACCGTCTGCGCCACCCAGTCGATCGCATCGGCGCACATGTCGCGCCAGCGCTGGGCGAACTCGTCGTTGATCATCGCCAGCTGGAACACCCCGACCATGACGCCGCGATGTTCGCGGTAGGTGTCCCAGTGCGCCCGTACCGACTCCTCGATGATCTCGCGCAGATCCTGACCCGGGTGCAAGGCCTGCACCGCACGGCTTTTGGCCAACGCGCGAAAATCCTCGGCCAGCGACGCCAGCAGGTCTTCCTTGGATTCGAAATAGTGATAGAACGACGCCGGTGAGCGCCTGGCCGTCGAGGTGATGTCGGTGATGGTCGTCTTGAAGAAGCCTTTGCGGGCGATCACCTCCCGGGCCGCCTGCTCCAGGCGCGCCTGGGTGTCGCGGCCGCGGACGGTGGGACGGGCGGGCGTGACGTCCGGGGGTGCGCCGTCGGACGGTGTCATCCCGTTTCCGTCCGGTCCAGCTCGGCTACCAGGTCCGCCAGCCGGCGTTCACCGGCGGGTGTCTGGCCGCCCGCGGCCAGGAAACGCCGTATCTTCGGCAGCGCTGCACCGCGGCCGAGCACCGAGGCGAACGCCGAGCGCTCCGCCGCCAGGCCCGCGGCGACGTCCGGGGCGGCCAGGGTGGTCTTGATGTCGGCGATGTCGGCCAGCGGCACCGTGGCGATCCGGGTCACCAGCCGGTCGAGGAACGGTGTGACGGCGTCGGGGTCCAGTGCCCGGTTGACCAGCCCGTAGCGTTCGGCCAGCCCGGCATCGAGGTCGTCATGGGCGAGGATGACCTCCAACGCGCGGCCCCGTCCCAGCAGCCGAAGCAGGTGCTGTGGACCCGAACCGGCCGGGATGACCCCGATCCCGGTCTCGATCTGATTGAACACCGCCCGGCCGGTGACGGCGAACCGCAGATCGAGGTTGACCAGCAGCTCCATCCCGCCGCCGGCCACCCGCCCCGCGACCACCCCCACGGTGACCTGGTCGAGTGCCCGGAAGGCGCCGACCAGGTCTTGAAAAGAGCTGACGGCGGCTTCGGGGTCGTCGACCGAGGCAGCCAGCAGAGCCAGGTCGACATGGGCGATGAAGAAGTCGGGGTTTGCGCTTTCCAGCACCACCACCCGGGTGTCCCGGCCGGCCGGTGACCGCAACCAATTCACCAGGCGCCACAGGTCGCCCATCATCGCGGCGTCCATCATGTTGATCTCGCCGTGATCGATCAGCACCCGAGCCGCCGGCCCGGTGCGGGTGACGGCCAGCGTGGTCAGCGAATCCAGGCCCATGGGGTGCGGACTCAGCCGAGGCGGGTTGTGGTCGAGCTGGACGTGACCACTTTGGGATCCGCCGCTCGGGCGGTGCTTGTCAGCAAGGCGCGCGCCTTCTCCGGGTCGCTTTCGAAACCGGGTGTGTCCCGGCACAATTCGACCATGATCCCGTTGGGATCCAGGTAGTACAGCGAGTGGCACCAGCCGTGGTCGACATCCATCAACGCCTTGACCCCGGCGGCGTCCATGCGGGCCCGGACTTCGTTCTGCTTCTCCTCGCTTGCCCGGAAGGCCACGTGATTCACCCAGACCGGCAGCCCGTTCGGGCGCGACAGCGAACTCGACCAGTCGGGCTTCTCGCCGACTCCGTGCAGGTCGAAGAAGGCGATGCAGGATCCGTCGCCGAGGTCGTAGAACACATGCCGGAAGTAGCCGTCCTGCAGGTGCTCGACCTCGGTGTGCACCAGCGGGAATCCCAGCAGGTCCTCGTAGAAATGGTGAGTGGCTTCCAGGTCTGCGCAGGCGTAGGCCGCGTGATGCAGGCCGACGGCGGGTTTGGGGGCAGTCACGTGGGCGGTTACCTCCTCACGGCCCGCGGTGGGCCGGCGGCGTCACCGTAACACCGTTTCGAATTCAAACCCAGATTCGATTTCGGTGGCGTCCGCTCTCGACAACACTGCTAGAACGTGTTCTAGTTCATCGCATGACGAATCCGCAGTTCAGCCGTGCAGAACTGGCGGCCGCCTTCGATGTGTTCGAGCAGACCGTCGCCCGCGCCGCCGAAACCAAGGACTGGGACGCCTGGGTCGGCCACTACACCCCTGACGTCGAATATGTCGAGCATGCGATGGGAACCATGCACGGGCGCGACGAGGTGCGCAGCTGGATCCGCAAGACCATGTCGAGCTTCCCGGGCAGCCACATGACCGAGTTCCCGTCAGTGTGGTCGGTCATCGATGAGGCCGGCGGCCGCATCATCTGCGAACTGGACAATCCGATGCGCGATCCGGGCGACGGCACCATCATCAGCGCTACCAACATCTCGATCATCACCTACGCCGGTGACGGCCTGTGGCGCCGCCAGGAAGACGTCTACAACCCACTGCGCTTCGTCTCCGCGACCATGAAGTGGTGCCGCAAAGCCCAGGAACTGGGCACCCTCGACGATGAAGCGGCCGCCTGGATGCAACAGTTCGGAGGCAACGCGTGAGCCCCAAGCCCAAGCTGGTCATCGGCGCCAACGGATTTTTGGGGTCGCACGTCACGCGGCAGCTCGTCGACGCCGGCGAAGACGTGCGGGTCATGGTGCGCCCGAGCGCCAACACCATCGCCATCGACCACCTCGACGTCACCCGGTTCCACGGCGACGTCTTCGACTCCGCCACGTTGGCGCAGGCGATGGCCGGTTGCGACGACGTCTACTACTGCGTGGTCGACACGCGTGCCTGGCTGCGCGATCCCAGCCCGCTGTTTCGCACCAACGTCGAGGGCACCCGCAACGTGCTGGCGGTCGCCAAAGACGCCGGCCTGCGCCGGTTCGTGTTCACCAGCAGCTACGCCACGGTGGGCCGGCGCCGCGGTCGCGTGGCCACCGAGGACGACATCATCGACCAGCGTGGCCTGACGCCCTACGTGCAGTCCCGGGTGCAGGCCGAGGAACTGGTGCTGCGCAGCGTCGCCGAGGCGGGCGTGCCCGCGGTGGCGATGTGCGTGTCGACCACCTACGGCGACGGCGACTGGGGCCGGACCCCGCACGGGGCGTTCATCGCCGGGGCGGCCTTCGGCAAACTGCCGTTTCTCATGAAGGGGATCGAGCTGGAAGTGGTCGGGGTCGATGACGCCGCCCGCGCAATGATTCTGGCGGCCGAACGGGGCCGCAACGGACAGCGCTACCTGATCTCCGAGCGGCTGATCAAGCTGCAGGAGGTGGTAGAGATCGCGGCCGACGAAGCCGGTGTGCCCCCGCCGGCGCGCTCGATCTCGGTGCCGGTCCTGTATGCGCTGGGCGCCCTGGGCAGCCTTCGGGCGCGGTTGACGGGCAAGGACGCCGAGCTGAGCCTGAAGTCGGTTCAGATGATGCGCGCCGAGGCGCCGGTGGATCACAGCAAGGCGGTACGTGAGCTCGGCTGGCAGCCACGACCGGTCGAGGAATCGATCCGGGAGGCGGCGCGTTTCTGGGTGAAGCTGCGCGATGCCAGAAAGCGAGGTAGCCCCGCATGACCCCACGACCGATCCACACCCCGACCGCCGAATATCCGATCACCGTGACCCCGACGGGTCGGCGGGTCACGGTGCGCATCGGCGGCGAGCTCGTCGCCGACAGCGCCGACGCCCTGACGCTGCAGGAATCCACGCGTCCTGCCGTCCAGTACATTCCGCTGGCCGATGTGCGGCGCGACATGCTCACTCGGACCGCGACCGCCAGCTACTGCCCGTTCAAAGGCGATGCCGCCTACTACAGCGTGAACACCCCGGACGGCCAGACCGTCGCCGATGCGGCGTGGACCTACGAACAGCCGTTTCCGGCGGTCGCGGATATCGCCGGACACATCGCGTTCTACCCGGCCAAGGCAGATATCGCCGTCGCCGACGCCTAGATGCCCAGCACCTGGCCGGCGTAGCGGGTATCGGTGTACTCGCGCACCGAGACGATCCGCCCGTCGTGGGTGTCGATGATGAACACCACCGGACTGTCATAGTGCGAACCGTCGGCGGTCACACAGTCACCCAACGCTTCGATCACGACCGTTTCGTGTTCGTTGATGCAGCGCAGCAGGTCCAGGCCCACCCGCAGGCCCACTCGGTGCTGCTCCACGTGAAGCCGCAGCGCGTCCTTGTCGATGGCCTCGCGGGTCAGGATGCTCCACCAGGTGAAGTCGTCACTGACCAGCGCAAAGATTTCATCGAGGTCATCGTCACCACAGATGCCCTGCAGAAACATCCATGCCAGTTCCGCCTGCGGATCATCAAAAGGGGTGGACACCACACCATCGTGGCGTGGCGGCGCGCAGCGGTCAACGCGAGCGGGGAATCCCTATGATCGCGTCATCAGTACTTCGCTTTGCCGCACCGTCGTCTTCCCCGGCCCGGCCAGTCCCGGGCTGACGTTGGCCCCGCTGCGCCGCGGGCCGGGCGACCCGTGCCTGCAGATGGCCGACGGCGCGATCTGGCGAACCAGCCTGATGCCCAGCGGTCCGGTGACGGCGCGCATCACCCGAGCGGCTCCCGACGCGGTCGACTGTGCTGCGTGGGGCGCCGGTGCCGCGGAGTTCCTCGAAGGGTTGCCGGGTTTGCTGGGCCTCCACGACCAGGCGGCGGACTTCGCCCCGACCGAGCCGGCGGTGCGTGCCGCCCACCGGCGGGTTCCGCACCTGCGGCTGGGCCGCACCGGCCGGGTGCTCGAGGCGCTCATCCCCGCGGTGCTCGAGCAGCGGGTGCCCGGGGTCGACGCCTTTCGGGCCTGGCGGATGCTGGTCACCGAGTTCGGCTCGCCGGCACCCGGCCCGGCGCCGGCACTCATGCGGGTGCCGCCGCCGGCGCAGACCTGGCGGAGCATCCCGTCGTGGAAGTTCCACCGCGCCAACGTTGATGGGGGACGGGCCCGCACCATCGTGGGTTGCGCGCAACGTGCGGACGCCCTGGAGAAGCTGGCGAACCGCTCCGCCGGCCAGGCCCGTGCGGCGCTGATGTCGCTGCCCGGCGTGGGGGAGTGGACCGCGGCCGAAACCGCGCAGCGGGCATTCGGCGATGCCGATGCCTTGTCGGTCGGCGACTATCATCTGGCAACGATGGTCGGCCGCACGCTACTCGGGCATCCGATCGATGACGCCGCGATGGCCGAACTCCTGGAGCCGATGCGGCCGCACCGGCACCGGGTGGTGCGGTTGCTGACCGAAAGCGGTCTGGCGGTGAGTCAACGACGTGGCCCGCGATTGGCGCTACAACGCATCAGCTCGTTGTAGACGACGCCCCGCGGGGGCTGTCGATGCCGGCGGGAAACCGGCCGGTGTCGAGCGCATCGAGCAACTGTGCGGTGATCCACGCCATCGTGGAGTTGTCGCGGGGCAGCAGAGCCTGCTCGTAACCCACCAGCAGGTACATCGCGCAGCTGGCGAACAGATGCGCCGAGCGCTGGTTATGCAGGATTTCCAGGGCCGACTCGAAGACGATGTCGTAGCGGTGCTGGTCCACCTCGGCCTGCACCGCATGGACTCGGGGATCCGCCGAGCCCCAGGCGCGGATCGCGGATTCGGCGCTGTGCGGCAACGTCAGTCCGAGCTGCATCAGGGTGTCGAGGCGCTGCCGGGGATCGGGTATCGCCCGCGCGGACTCCGCCTGCTGGACCGTGCGGACTTCCCGCCAGTGCTGGACCAGCTCGCGCGTATACACCGGCCAACTGGTGAAGTAGTGGTAGAACGAGCCCGTCGTCACGCCGAGCCGATTGCACACTTCGGCCAGCTTGAGCCCCCCGTGACCCAACTCGGCAAGCACCTCGAGTCCTGTCTCGAAGTACGCCTGACGGGAGAGAATCGCGGCCATAAGTTGACTTTAGTTGGCCGGACGCCATTGGTATATAGCACAGCGAACTCTTAAGTTAATCTTCATTTCGCAATTCCGGGTGGACACCAGCCCATCCCGTGAAACACTTGTCCGGTGCCGAATTCTGCATTCCGCAGAGTGGGGCGGCCTCGGGGGGCGCGCTCCGGCGTGACGCGTGAGCGCATCGTGTCCGCCGCCAGTGGTGTGTTCGGCGAAGTCGGTTACCACGCAACGACATTTCAGGCCGTGGCCGAACGCGCGCAGGTCACCCGGCCGGCCGTCAACCATTACTTCCCGCGCAAGCAACTGCTCTATCAGGAGGTCCTGGCCCAGGCGGCGGCCCTGCTCCAGATGGCCGTCGAGGAGGCGCGTTCGCAACCCAACCTGGTGGGGCAGCTGTCGTCGGTGGTGGCGTCGTTCGTCCGGCTCGCCGAAGAAAACCACACGGTGGCGGCGTTCGTGGTCACCGCCGTGGTGGACGCCCAGCGCGATCCCGCCTTGCGGTCGCTGGTCGGTGCCATCCAACTGCCGACGCAGTCATTCCTGGTCGAGGCGCTCAGCGAGGCGATCGAGCGGGGCGAGCTGGACACCGACTCGGGCGTCGCCGAGTTGACCGAGATGCTGCTGGCCGTGTTGTGGGGGGTCACGTCCTACATCTCCCTGGTGGGCGCCTCGGCGGGCGTGGTGGACAGCTTTCAGGCGCTGCTGGCGCAGGATCTCTGGCGGTTGCGTCAGCCGGTGGACAGGCAGGGTTAATAGCCCGGCTAACTTTCGTCGGTAGCATGGCCTTCGACATCGGCCGTGACCCGAACGAGGTAACACCATGAGCGCACTGCGTACCCACAACGACACCTGGGATATCGCCACCAGTGTCGGCTCCACGGCGGTGATGGTCGCTGCCGCCCGCGCAGCCGAGACCGCCGGCCCCGACCCGCTGATCCGCGACCCCTACGCCCAACTGCTGGTTGCCGGGGCCGGTACCGGCGTCTGGGAGATGCTGCTCGACGAGGAGCTGGTCGCCAAGGTGGGGGCCATCGACCCCGAGGTCGCCGCGATGTATCACCACATGCGCAACTACCAGGCGGTCCGCACGCATTTCTTCGACGCCTACTTCAACGATGCTGCCGCGTCGGGTATTCGGCAGATCGTGATTCTTGCTTCCGGCCTGGACTCGCGGGCATACCGACTGCAGTGGCCGGCCGGCACCGTCGTCTATGAAATCGACCAGCCGAAAGTCTTGGACTACAAGGAGCAGACCTTGGCCGCGCACAACGTGACGCCCGCGGCTGACCGGCGCACTGTGGCGATCGACTTGCGCCAGGACTGGCCTGCTGCGCTGACCGCGGCCGGCTTCGATCCGGCGGTGCCCACGGCGTGGCTGGCAGAAGGCCTGTTGATGTACCTGCCCGCCGAGGGCCAGGACCGGCTGTTCGACCAGATCACCACGCTCAGCGCACCCGGCAGCCGGATAGCGGCCGAAACCGCGGGCAACCATTCCGATGAGCGCCGGCAGCAGATGTCGGAGCGGTTCAAGAAGATCGCCACGGCGATCGGTCTGGCGGAGACGATCGACATCCAAGACCTCGTCTACCACGATGACGACCGCGCGGACGTCCGCAGCTGGCTCGATGAGCACGGCTGGCGGGCCACCGCGCAGTCCTCCACCGCCGAGATGCGCCGGCTGAACCGCTGGGTGGACGTGCCGATGGGCGACGACGAGGATGCGTTCTCCGAATTCGTCACCGCGGTGCGGACCTGACCGGTCACAGCCGACCCGGCATAGCGGACTCGATTCGTCCCCCGTATACAGAGAAGACCTGGAAGTTGGCGCTAGGCCCTTCCGAGGGCTGTTCTAGCGTGGCGATGGAATCGAGGAAGGAAACTGATGTCCGGAGTGCAGGATCGTGTTGTCGTCGTCACCGGGGCCGGTGGTGGGCTGGGTCGTGAGTACGCCCTGACCCTGGCCCGCGAAGGTGCCGCTGTGGTGGTCAACGATCTCGGTGGTGCCCGCGACGGCACCGGGGCCGGGCACAACATGGCCGACCAGGTGGTCGCTGAGATCAAAGAGGCAGGCGGCCGGGCCGTCGCCAACTACGACAGTGTCGCCGACGCCGAGGGCGCCGCCAACATCATCAAGACCGCCGTCGAGGAGTTCGGCAAGGTCGACGGCGTGGTGAGCAACGCCGGAATCCTGCGCGACGGCACCTTCCACAAGATGACGTCGGAGAACTGGGACGCCGTACTGCAGGTGCACCTCTACGGTGGCTACAACGTGGTGCGGGCGGCGTGGCCGCACTTCCGTGAGCAGGGCTTCGGCCGCGTGGTGGTTGCCACCTCCACCAGTGGGCTGTTCGGCAACTTCGGCCAGGCCAACTACGGCGCGGCCAAGCTCGGCCTGGTCGGCCTGATCAACACGCTGGCCATCGAGGGCGCCAAGTACAACATCAAGGCCAACGCCATCGCTCCCATCGCGGCTACCCGGATGACCGAAGACATCCTGCCGCCGGAGGTGCTGGCCAAGCTCAAGCCCGAATACGTGGCCCCGGTGGTGGCCTACCTGTGCACCGAAGAAGTCGCCGAGACCGGCTCGGTGTTCATCGCCGGCGGCGGCAAGGTGCAGCGGGCGGCCCTGTTCGAGAACGCGGGCGCGGTGTTCGAGAACCCGCCGTCGGTCGACGACGTCGCGGCTGCGTGGTCGGACATCGCCGACCTGTCGCAAGCCAAGGCGGCCAACTTCTCCCTGCAGTAGCGGGTCTGGCGCCGGAGTTACCGTTGCCGGCCTTAGTCGCGAAGCGCCCTGCGCAGCGAGTCGAGGTCGGCGTCGGTGACTCCGGCGGCCTGCAGGAAACCGTCGAGCGAACCGAAGTTCTCGGCGATCGAGCGATCGGCGGCGTCCAGATAGTCGGTCCGCACGCCGAGCACTTCGTCGGAGAGGCGCGCCTCGGTGAAGGTCAGCATCTCCGGCGTGATCTCGGACTCGGGTCGCTGCCGGATGATCTCCATGAGCCGGTCGCGCAACGCCGGGACCGCGGCATTACTGCGCAGGTAGTCCTCGATGACGGCGTCCTGGTCCACCCCGGCCGCCCGCAGCACCACTGAGACGACGAATCCGGTGCGGTCCTTTCCGGCGAAGCAGTGCGTCAGAACCGGCCGGCCCTGGGCCAGCAGGGTCACCACCCGCTGCACCGCGCGGCGAGATCCGGCGAGAGTGGGGAACCGCGCGTACTCCTCGGTCATGTAGCGGGCGGCGACGTCGGCC
The DNA here is from genome assembly GCF_000972925.1 of Mycobacterium sp. UM_Kg1. Classification (NCBI taxonomy): domain Bacteria; kingdom Bacillati; phylum Actinomycetota; class Actinomycetes; order Mycobacteriales; family Mycobacteriaceae; genus Mycobacterium; species Mycobacterium sp. UM_Kg1. Next base: position 25,857 of record NZ_JRMK01000045.1, read on the forward strand.
GCGGAGTCCTCGTCAGGCTTCTGGGTCATCATGTTGCGGAAGGCGTCCTCGTGCGGTGCCGAGCTGTCCGGTGACTGGTCGCCGGCCAGATCCGGGAAGGGCAGCAGGTGGATGCCGACACCCTCGGGCACCAGGCCGGGTCCGCGGCGGGTGACTTCGCGCGGCGATCGCAGGTCGGCCACGTCGGCCACCCCCAGTCGCAACAGTTCCTCGCGGCCCTGCTGCTCCAGGCGGCTCAGTTCGCTGGAGCGGAACAGGCGGCCCGGGCGTAGCGCGCCGGTCGACTCCGAGACGTCGCGAAAATTCCAGGCCCCGGGCAGATTCGGCTGGGTGGTCACCCGGCCACGATAGGACACCGGGCCGCCGGACTTCGTGGGCAGACGCCAAACGACCCCCGATCCAGCTGGATCAGGGGCCGTCGGTCGGTTTTCAGGCTTAGATCGGCGGGTAGTTCTGCGGGGGGTAGCCGCCGCCGCTTTCGACACCGCGCAGGCCCCAGGTGAGATATTTGAAGAAGAACTCGGCTTCATCGCTCATCTCGTAATCCGGATTCGGATCGTAACCGTAACCAGGACCCATGTCCTCAACCCCTTAGCTTGGATTCCACCAGTTTAGTCGGCCGGTCAACACCACCACAGCGGACTGCCTAGAATCCTTCCAACCAGTTGATTGATTGGCCGATGACACGGCCTGGCCGAAGAGTGAGTGGACATGACAAACGGCAAGGCCACGTCCGGGGGGGCGGCCCAGAGCCCTTCCCGACGCGAAGAGCTGCTCGCGGTCGCCACCAAGTTGTTCGCCGCCCGTGGGTACCACGGCACCCGCATGGATGACGTCGCCGATGTGGTGGGGCTCAACAAGGCGACCGTGTATCACTACTACGCCAGCAAGTCCTTGATCCTGTACGACATCTACCAGGGTGCCGCGGAACGGACGCTGGCAGCCGTCCATGACGACCCGTCCTGGACCGCGCGTGAGGCGTTGTACCAGTACACCGTGCGCCTGCTCGACCAGATCGCGGTCAATCCAGAAGGCGCGGCGGTCTACTTCCAGGAGCAGCCCTACATCACCGAGTGGTTCACCGAGGAACAGGTGGCCGCGATCCGGGAGAAGGAAGCCCAGGTCTACGAGCACGTGCACGGCCTGATCGACCGCGGTATCGCCAGCGGCGAGTTCTACCCCTGTGATTCGCACGTGCTGGCACTGGGCTACATCGGCATGACGCTGGGGGCCTATCGATGGTTGCGGCCCAGCGGGCGCCGCAGTGCCAAGGAGATCGCCGCGGAGTTCAGCACCGCGCTGCTGCGTGGCCTGATCCGCGACGAGACGATCCGGGTCGAGTCGCCGCTGGGAGTTCAGCCCGACGGCGAGGCGAGGTTGCGGTCCAAGAACTCCAGCTGATCGGCGACCACCCGCTCGAACGCCTCGCCGACGTAGATGTCGAAGTGTCCCTCGGGGTAGCGCTTGACGGTGCCACGGGGAGCCTTGGCGGCGTAGCGCAGGGTCGGCCCCGCCGGGGCGACTGAATCGGTGTCGCAGACGCAGAACAGAATCGGGCATGACACCTTGGCTGCCAGCCGGCCTGGGCGGTAGGTCAGGATCTTCATCCCGATGCGGGCGGCGACCTCGTTGCGCAGGCTCTCGCCCGGCGGAACCAGCTTCAGGTAACCCGGGTAGGCATCGGGCGTACTCATCAGCGCGACATCGCCGGGGCGACCGGCGGTTGCCACCATCACCGGCGGGTTGCCGAGGCGGGCCGCGACCAGATCACGCACGGCCAGCACGCTGATCCGCGCGGTGGTCAACGGCGGAATGCAGCGCGCCGAAGCGATTCCATCGGTGAACGGGCATTGCGCCACCCCCGCCGCCACCGGCAGCCGCGCCGCGGTGGCGATCACGTGCCCGCCACCGAACGAGGTGCCCCACAGGCCGATCCGGTTGCGGTCGACACCTGGCAGGGTGTGCGCGAAGTCGACCGCGGCCGACCAGTCCGCCAGCTGCGTGCCCACATCGAGCAGCTGGCGGGGGGCGCCGTCGCTGTCGCCGAAGTTGCGGTAGTCGAACACCAGGCATGCGTAACCGGCCGCGGCGAACCGCTCGGCGTAGGCATCGAGCCGCATGGTCCGCACCGCGCCCAGGCCATGTGCCATGACCAGCAGCGGCGCGCCGTTCGGGCCGGAGTCATCGGGGCGGTACAACCACGCGCTGATGCGGTCCGCGCCGGATCGAAACGAGACGTCTTCGCGGGTAGCCATGCCTAAAGGTAGCCCCGTCTGTGGTAAACCGGCTTCGTGACCGGGACGGTGACTCACAACCAGTTTCGGAGCCTTGTGCAGAGTCTGGCAGCGGTGGTGGGTCCCGCCCACGTCACCGACGATCCCGATGTGCTGGCAGGCCGCAGCGTCGACTACACCGGTCGTTACCGGGGTCGAGCGGGTGCGCTGGTGCGGCCCGGGTCGCCCGAGGAAGTGGCCGCGGCGCTGCGGCTCTGCCGTGACGCCGGCGCGCATGTCACCATCCAGGGTGGGCGTACCTCGCTGGTGGCCGGCACCGTCCCAGAGTATGACGACGTGCTGTTGTCCACCGAGCGGCTGAACACCGTCGGTGAGGTCGACGTCGTCGAGCGACGGTTGCGTGTGGGTGCGGGTGCGACCCTGTCGGCGGTGCAGCGCGCGGCGGCCGGCGCCGGGCTGATCTTCGGGGTCGATCTGAGCGCCCGCGACAGCGCCACCGTCGGCGGAATGGCCTCCACCAATGCCGGCGGGCTGTGCACGGTGCACTACGGCGACATGGGCGAACAGGTGCTGGGTCTGCAGGTGGCGCTGCCGGACGGCACGCTGGTGAACCGGCACAGCTCGGTGCGAAGCGACAACACCGGCTACAACCTGTCGGCGCTGTTCGTGGGGGCCGAAGGGACGTTGGGTGTCATCACCGGACTCGACCTGAGGCTGCATCCCATTCCGGCGCACCGGGTGACCGTCGTCTGCGGCTTTGCCGAGCTCGAGGCCCTGGTCGAGGCCGCCCGGATATTTCGCGACCTGGACGGCATCGCCGCCCTCGAAGTGATCGATGCCCGCGCCGCGGCGTTGACCGGAGAGCGGCTCGGCGTGCCCGCGCCGGTTGCCGGCGAGTGGTTGTTGCTTGCCGAGTTGACCGGCGATCATGACCAGACCGATCGCCTCGAGGGCCTGCTGGCAGGGGTGCGATCCTGCGCGGAGCCGGCGGTGGGGTCTGACCTCGCGACACAGCAGCGACTCTGGCGGGTGCGCGAAGCGGTAGCCGACGTACTGGGAGCGTTCGGCCCCCCACTGAAGTTCGAT
>NZ_JRMK01000046.1:0-29034 GCF_000972925.1 Mycobacterium sp. UM_Kg1
CTGCCATGTCGTTGCCGATTCTTCCTGCCCGAACACCGGGCATCAGAGTCGCACAACAACTGGACCACTACGAGGGGCTCACCTCAGAGCGAGCATTGCTGATCACCTTCGCTCCAGCAGATTCGGATGGAGCCAGCCATATACGGCGGGCAAGCAGGGGCCGCCCCACGGACAATTTTCTACGTTACCGGAACGACGGCCTATCCTTGGCTCGGTAGACGGACAGCTTGAACTAGAAGCTGCAGAGCAAACGAGCATCGGAGGGCACCCCAAATTGCCAGTGAACCCAACCCTTGAGAACGGTGTCGTTTTCGCGGGATTTCGCATCATTCGGCAACTCGGCTCTGGCGGGATGGGAGAGGTTTACTTAGCTCAGCACCCCCGGTTACCGCGGCTTGAGGCACTGAAAGTCCTGCGCGCCGATGTATCCGCCGACCTCGACTACGGCATCCGCTTTAAGCGAGAGGCCGACCTCGCCGCCACGTTGTACCACGCCAACATCGTGGGGGTGCATGACCGCGGCGAGTCTGACGGCCAGTTATGGATAACAATGGACTACGTCGAAGGCACGGACGCCGCCCGCCTCGTTGACGAGCATCATGCCGCCGGAATGCCCGCCGCTGAGGTAGTTGCGATCGTCTCCGCGGTCGCCAGCGCCTTGGACTACGCACATGCACAAGGGTTGCTGCACCGTGATGTCAAGCCAGCCAACATCATGTTGAGCAAACCGATAGCGGGCGGACAGCGCCGAATCCTGCTAACCGACTTCGGTATTGCGCGAACAATCGACGACACCAGCAGATTGACCGCCACAAACATGACCGTTGGTACCGTTGCCTACAGCGCGCCGGAGCAGCTAATGGGGGAAGCCGTCGACGGCCGCGCCGACCAATACTCTCTGGCTGCTACCGCATTTCACCTACTCACCGGATCACCCCTGTTCCAGAGCACCAACCCTGTCGCCGCCATCAGTCAGCACCTGACTAGTCCTCCGCCTCGACTAAGTAACCGCCAGCCCGAATTTGCTGCACTTGACGCGGTATTCGCGAAGGCACTGGCGAAGGACCCTGCCGACCGGTACGCCACGTGCACCGACTTCGCTAGAGATCTCGAACGGAGCACAGACATGTCGTCGACGGATTCGGGCGGGTTCACCCCGCCCGCGATGCGAACCGGGTCGACGGTTGAAGGAGAGTTGACGCAGCTGGCGACTCCCGCACAGTCGCCTCCACCTGAAGCCACATCGTTATCAGCTCGGCGAGGTTCAAGTGCCGTTCGGCGGCGAAGCCGCACGCTACTGGCCTCGGCCATAGCTACTGCAGTAGTCGTGGTTGCCGGTGGAACTTGGGTACTGGCCGGTCAAAAGGACCAAGCAACTACCGAGGTCAGTTCTGAATCCAGTAATCCCAACGCCGGTGCCGCCGCCGCCCTCGCACCGGAGCAGCCCAATGCGCTGAGCGCCCGGGAGGCCGCTGAGGCGATCAAGGCGGCAATTCCCGAGGTGACTGAGATCATTTCGGTGACCGCCGACAACGATCCGAATAATCTGATCGGTAGGCCTAACGGTTATGTCGCAGCAAGCATCCTGGTTGATTCCAGGATTCCGCGGTGTGAGGATATCGGCGCCGACTGTGGCGCAACGATCGAACAGTGGCCCGATCAGGCCTCAGCGCAGAATCGTGCCGACTATATTCAGTCGATACAGAAGTCGGCGCCGATTCTTGGCAAGGAGTGGGACACGGTCGCCGGAGGGCTACTCTTACGAGTTACTGGTGAGCTGAAGTCCGCCGAGGCCGAAGCGTATAAACTGGCATTTCTTGGCGCCAGCCCAGTCGCCGGCCGTCCTGATACGCAATCGGAGTATCGGACAGACTCAGAAGCACTTCGGTCAAGAGCGCACCAACTCGACTTACTGGCATCGCACGGCAAAGCGGCCGAGGCGTACGAATTCTATTCACAGCGATGCAAGAACATCATTGGCGACCTCGACAGCTATAAGGCGTTCCTCGCCGAGTGGCTCAAAGGTCGCAACCCCCAATATTCCGACGCCATAGTGAAAGTTAACGGCTCCTCAGCTCAGGTCGTGTCGATCGACAACGATCCGAACGCGCCTGCCAGCACGATGACCCCCCGGACGTGGACTCTCATCGACGGTCGATGGCAATTCGATAACTGTTGATCTCAACGACTGAAGCGAACCCATACACAAGACGGGCGCACGCCAAGCCCTAGATATTGAAGCCTTGCGATGGTAAATAATTTGCCCATGGAGTCAACCAACAGACTGAGCAAAAGCACAGTCGGCCTGTACATCATAGCGGTTCTGGCCCTGGTTCTTGGCGGTGTCGCTGTCATTTATCTAAAGGCCATTCTCAACGCTGATCGACAGATCATCGCCGCCGTCCAAGCGTCGGAGGGGTACGCGGCCAGCGCCGCCGCGAAGTCGGAGGCAGCGGATGCCGAGCGGCAGCGCCGAAAGCAAAAGGTCGCCGACATCGAGGCGAGTCTAAAAGAGTACGCCGAGCAAATGGTGGAGCGGGACCTAATTGAAGGCCCGATCCAGGAGGTGTCATGCGATCCCGTGGGCGGTTCAAGTGACATCATGCTGGCCGAGACGACCGCGTTCAGTTGCGTCGCATGGAATCACACGAACGATAACGGCACACGGTCAGGCGACAAGTTCAACGCCAGGATGAACTGGAGCGAAGACGAGTTCATCTACGGGTTCGGTCCCCCGGTGACGTGACGACGCCAGCGGGATGATTACTCGGACCTCCGAGCGTGTCCGGCACAGCTCGTGGGCCTTGAAAAGCGATGCCGAGATAACCATCGCGACCCGGACTGCTTGAGCGCGTAGGCCAATTCGAAGGAGCGGTAGCCCAGATTGATGTTTGACCAGAATGGCGCCGATCTCGGCGGTGACGTACTGGGCCATAACCCATTCGGCACAGTTGGGCGCCCAGATGCCTACCCGGTCCCGGTGCCGATACCGGCCTGCAACAGGCCGGTTGCCAATCGACACACATCAATCGAGAAGCTCGGCGTAGCTCTCCAGCACCGGCCCGAGCCAAACGCGCTCGCAATAGCAGCGAGGTTGGCGCCGGTCGTCATCTCCAACAGGCGGGTGGGCCTTGCCGCGGGCAAAAGACAAACCGCCTCGCGTCGCGGGTACCGCAATTGCCATCGGGTCCTCCACCGGCGCTCGCCCGAACCCGGATGCGTTCCGAGTCGGCCGATGTTAAGTTAGTGGTCATTAACTGAACGGCCACGACGAGCGGAGGCGTGATGGCGGCGTCCCTCTTCCCGGCGGGCGACAACGAACCGGCCAGCCGGCGCAGCCGGCTCAAGTCCGACCGGCGCAGCCAGCTACTCGCCGCCGCCGAACGCCTTTTCGCCCAGAGCGGCTACCCCGCGGTGCGACTGGAGGACATCGGCGCCGCCGCCGGCGTCAGCGGCCCGGCGATCTACCGGCACTTCGCAGGCAAAGAGGCGCTACTGGTCGAACTGCTGGTCGGGATCAGCACCCGACTGCTCGCCGGCGCGCGGGCCGTCGAAGCGCAGGGCGAGACCCCGCGGGAGGTGCTGGACGCCCTGGTCGACTTCCATCTCGACTTTGCCCTCGGCGAACCGGACCTCATCCGGATCCAAGACCGTGACCTGGCACACCTGCCGGCCGCCGCCCAGCGGCAGGTGCGCAGCGCCCAGCGGCAGTATGTCGAGGTGTGGGTGGGGGTGTTGCGTGCGCTGCACCCCGGCCTGGCCGAGGCCGATGCGCGGCTGATGGCGCACGCCGCGTTCGGCCTGTTGAACTCCACACCGCACTCGATGAAGGCCCGCGCGAAATCGGCCGGTCCGGAACGCTCCCGAGCGGTGTTGCGGGCGATGACGATCAGAGCCCTGGGCGCCGCGGAAACATAGCCCGGCGCCGAGGTCCCGGCCCCAACCGCCCGACACAGGTACCCTGCAAGCCATGAGGTGGGCATGACCGATCCGAACCGGCCGGAGGGCTCCAATCAGCCATGGCAAGGCGGCGGATCCGAACCGCCGACTTACGGCTTTCCGCCCTACGTCGACCCGGCCTACGCCGGGCAACTCCCGACGTATCCACCACCGGCCCCCCAGCCCACCGAACAACTGCCCCGGCAGCACTGGGAAGCGCCCCCGCCGGGTGGTCACTGGGAAGCACCCCCGCCGGGTGGTCCGGCGGGCGGCGGCCAGGGTGGACCGCCGGAGCCCCCGCGACTGCCGAACTGGCTGTTCCTGGTAGCCGGCGCTGCCGTGCTGCTGGTGGTCGGCATGGTCGCCGCATTGGTGATCGCCAATGGCTCCCAGCGCAATTCGGCCACGGCCACCTCGGTTCCCCCGTTGCCGACGGCTCCGAGCACCCCGGTGCCCAAGCGCGTTCCGACCACCACGCCGTCCCCGACACCGACACCGGCGCCCAGCACATCGACGAGCACGCCGCCGCCGACGACCTCCACCACCGCCGGCGCGGCGGAGACGATCGTCTACAGCGTCAGCGGCAAGGGCAAGGCACTCAGCATCGCCTACATCGACACCGGCGGGATCCTGCAGACCGAGTTCAATGTGGCGCTGCCCTGGAGCAAACAGGTGACGCTGACGCCACCGGCGACGACCGCCGCAGCGGTCACCGTGGTCAACTTCGGCGAGCAGATCACCTGTTCGGTGTCGGTGGACGGCACCCAGGTGCGTCAGCGCACCGGTTCGATCCTCACGGTGTGCGCAGCGGCCGGCTGACCCGGATCGGCAACAGCGCCAGCAGGCCGAGCAGCAGTACGGTGCACAGCCCGCCCATACCGGCCCGTTCGGTGTGGAAGATGTCGACGAAGACCGAGAACAGCCACGGCGCCAGGAACGACACCGCCCGGCCGGTCATGGTGTAGAGGCCGAAGGCCACCGCCTCCATGCCGTCCTCAGCCATCCGCAGCAGCAGGGTGCGCGCGCAGGACTGGGTCGGGCCGATGAACAGACACAGCAGCAGTCCGCACGCCCAGAAGGCTTTTGGTCCCGACAGCGCCATCAGGGTGGTGCCGGCGGCGATCATCGCGACCAGCGATCCGACGATGACCGTTTTGGATCCGATCCGGTCGTCGAGCAGGCCGCCGGCCACCGCCCCGACCGCGGCGACCACGCTGGCAGCGATCCCGAAGATCATCACGTCGCCGGGCGAGATGCCGTAGACGGTGACACCCAGCACCGCACCGAAGGCGAACACCCCGGCCAGGCCGTCCCGGAAGATCGCGCTGGCGAACAGGTAGAAGACCAGGTTGCGGTCGCGCTGCCAGGCGCCGGTGATGTCACGCCACAGCTGGCGGTAACCGCCGAAGAACCCCAGCCGCGGTGCCGGCGCCTGCGGCTCGCCGGCCAGGCGGTGCGCGGTGAACAGCAGCGGCAGCGCGAACACCGTCAGCCAGGCCGCGGCCACCAGCATGGCGACCCGCACGTACTGACCGCCCTCGGTGGACAGGCCGAGCAGGCCGCGGGTGGGACCACTGCCGGAGATGCAGCCCAGATAGACCAGCAACAGCAACAGCACGCTCCCGACATAGCCTGCCGCCCAACCGAAGCCGGAGATCCGGCCGGAGTTCTGCGGCGTCGACACCTGCCGGAGCATGGCGTTGTAGGGCACGCTGGCCAGGTCGCCGCACGCCGCCGTCAGGGCCAGCAGCACCAGGCCGGGAGCCAGATAGCCGGGCTCGTCCCGGATCAGGCTCATCGACGCGGTCAGCACCGCCGCGGTTCCGGTCAGCACCGACAGCGTCACCCGGCGGCGGTGCGGTGCGGCAACCCAGACCCCGATCACCGGTGCCACCGCGGCCACGGTCAGCCCGGAGATGGCCAGGGTGCGGCCCAGCCAGCTGGCCGGTGACACCGGCCCGGCCAGGTCGCGACCGACACTGCTGGTCAGATACACCGAGTACACGAACGTGACGACGATCGCGCTGATCCCGGCGGCCCCGGTGTCCCACAGCGCCCATGCCACGATCCGGGACAGCCCCGGCTTGTCCGCCCCAGGCTGTCCCATGACTGGCACTCTACGATTGCCGCATGCCCATTCCTGCTCCCAGCCCCGAAGCCCGCGCCGTTGTGACCGGAGCCTCCCAGGGGATCGGTGAGGCGCTGGCCGCCGAGCTGGCCGCGCGCGGCCACTCGCTGCTCATCACCGCGCGCCGCGAAGACGTGCTCAACACCGTGGCGGAACGTCTGCGCGACAAGTACGGGGTCGCCGTGGACGTCCGCGCGGTCGACCTGGCCGATCCGTCGGCGCGTGAGGCGTTCTGCGCCGAGCTTGCCGAGCAGGAGATCTCGGTGCTGTGCGCCAACGCCGGCACGGCGACGTTCGGGCCGATCTCCGGTTTGGACCCGGCCGCGGAGAAGGCCCAGGTGCAGCTCAACGCGGTGGCGGTGCACGACCTGGTGCTGGCGGTGTTGCCGGGCATGTTGCGCCGGCGCGCCGGCGGCATCTTGATCTCCGGTTCGGCGGCGGGCAACTCGCCGATTCCCAACAACGCCACCTACGCGGCCACCAAGGCCTTCGCCAACACGTTCAGCGAGTCGCTGCGCGGGGAGCTGCTCAAGACCGGGGTTCATGTCACCCTGCTGGCGCCCGGGCCGGTGCGCGCCGAGATGCCCGACGCCGCCGAGGCGTCCCTGGTCGACCGGCTGATCCCCGACTTCTTGTGGATCTCCACCCAGCACACCGCGAAGCTGTCGCTGGATGCCCTGGCGCGCAACAAGATGCGGGTGGTACCCGGGATCACCTCCAAGGCCATGTCGATGGCCAGTGGCTACGCGCCGCGCGCCATCGTCACCCCGATCGTGGGGGCGGTCTACAAGAAGCTCGGCGGGGGTTAGGCCCTCAGCGCTTGCGCTGGCCGGTGCCCATCGCGCCGCGCGAGATCTGGCCCACCACAGCGGTGGTCACCACCGTCACCACCCGCTTGCCTTCCCGGGTGGTGAGGAAGTGGGCCAGCCAGCGTCCGAAGCGCCGCCACCACGGCGGGCGCTCCGGCACGGGCGGAGGCACGCTGCCCTGACCCGCCGGGGGCCGGTTGCCCTGCCCGGCCGCCAATTTCGCCGAGAGCATCTCATAGGCCGATTCGCGATCGATGGTCTCACCGTATTGGGCGTGCAGCGGGCTGGCCTTGGCCGCCGCGCCGATCTGCTCGGAGCCGATGGTCCCCATCAGCGACCGCGGGGCCCGCAACCGGGTCCAGGCCACCGGGGTGGGCGCACCCCGTTCGGAGAGCACCGTGACGATCGCTTCGCCGATCCCCAGCGAGGTCAGCGCCGACTCCAGGTCGTAGACCTTCGTCTTCGGGTAGGTGCGCACCGTCTTGCTCAGCGCCTTCTGGTCGTCGGGGGTGAACGCCCGCAACGCGTGCTGGATCCGGGCACCCAACTGGGACAGCACGCTGTTGGGCACATCGGTGGGCAGTTGGGTGCAGAAGAACACCCCGACGCCCTTGGAGCGGATCAGTTTGACGGTCTGCTCGACCTGCTGCAGAAACGCTTTGGACGCGCCGGTGAACAGCAGGTGGGCCTCGTCGAAGAAGAACACCAGCTTCGGCTTGTCGAGGTCGCCCACCTCGGGCAGGAAGGTGAACAGGTCGGCCAGCACCCACATCAGGAAGGTGGAGAACAACACCGGACGCGCCGCCTGGTCGCCCAGTTCGAGCAGCGAGATGATGCCGCGCCCCTGGGGGTCCAGCCGGATCAGGTCCTTGGGGTCAAGCTCGGGTTCGCCGAAGAAGGTGTCGGCGCCTTCGGCCTCCAGGTTCGCCAGCGCACGCAGGATCACCCCGGCCGTCGCCGCCGAGACCGCGCCCAGCTGTTTGAGCACCGGCTTGCCCTCATCGCTGATCAGGTAGCTGATCACCGAGCGCAGGTCCTTTAGGTCCAGCAGCAGATACCCGTTGTCGTCGGCCCAGCGGAAGATCAACCCCAGCGTCGACTCCTGGGTGTTGTTCAGGCCCAGCACCTTCGACAGCAGGATCGGGCCGAAGCTGGAGATGGTGGCCCGCACCGGGATGCCGGCGCCGCCGGTGCCCAGCGACAGAAACTCCGTGGGGAACGCCGTGGGGGTCCAGTCGTCGCCGGTCTCGGCGGCCCGCTGGGTGACCTTGTCGCCGGCCTGCCCGGCCCGCGCCAGACCGGACAGGTCGCCCTTGACGTCGGCCATCAGCACCGGGACGCCGGCGGCAGACAACTGCTCGGCGATCACCTGCAGGGTCTTGGTCTTGCCGGTGCCGGTGGCGCCGGCCACCAGCCCGTGGCGGTTGACGGTGGCCAGGGGAATGCGGACCTGCGCCGAGGCGTCGGCGACGCCGTCGATGACCACCGTGCCCAGTTCCAGGGCCTGGCCGTCGGCGGCATAGCCCGCCGCAATCTGCTGCGCGGCGTTAGCCGCCGAGTCGGGACTCACAGGTCACGACACTACTTGGCCGGTCGGCACCACTGTGCGGCTATGGCCGCGGGCAGCGGCTAACGTTGGCTAACTGTGAGTGCTGCACGAGACGAACTCGTCTGGATCGACTGCGAGATGACCGGCCTGGATCTGGGCTCGGACAAGCTCATCGAGATCGCCGTCCTGGTCACCGACGGCGAACTGAACATCCTGGGCGACGGTATTGACGTGGTGATTCACGCCGACGACGCGGATCTGGACGCGATGAGTCCGGTGGTGACCGACATGCACACCCGATCCGGCCTGATCGAGGAGGTCCGGGCTTCGACGGTGGATCTGGCCACCGCCGAGGCCATGGTGCTCGACTACATCCGCACCCATGTGCGGCAGGCCAAGACGGCGCCGCTGGCCGGCAACTCGATCGGCACCGACCGCGGCTTCCTGGCCCGCGACATGCCCGCCCTCAACGACTACCTGCACTACCGGATGATCGACGTGAGCTCGATCAAGGAGTTGTGCCGCCGCTGGTACCCGCGGATCTACTTCGGCCAGCCGGAGAAGGGCCTGGCGCACCGCGCGCTGGCCGACATCCACGAGTCGATCCGGGAATTGAGGTACTACCGGCGCACCGCGTTCGTCGCCCCGCCCGGGCCTTCTACCAGCGATATTGCCGCCGTCGCCGCAGAACTGGGGCCGCAGGGGGCGCTCGATTCGGTCGCTGAGCGTCCGAGCGGCTAGTATCAACGACGCTGCTTGCTTGGCTCGCCTCGCCGGCAGCAATGGTGGCTGTAGTTCAGTTGGTAGAGCACCAGGTTGTGATCCTGGGTGTCGCGGGTTCGAGTCCCGTCAGCCACCCCGCAGGTGGGAGGGTACTTTTACCCTCCCACCTTCTGCGTTCAGGAAGGGGTTTGCACCCCTATTGCACCCTCTCGACGCACCGCCACTGCCACTAGCCACTGCCACGAGAGTTGCGTTTTGACGCTCGCAGCACTGGGGACCGGCGACGCGTCCGACAACTTGTCAGTTTGTCAGTGCGCGCAGTTAGCATCGCGCCCATGAGTGGATGCACAGCACCCGTGGAGGGTCATCGGACTGCTAGCGGTGCCGCCAACTGCCCGGTATGTCGATACCGTTCGTCCCCACGCCGGTCCTATTCCCCGCCTGCGTACCAGCAGCGGGCCTATTCCCCTTCAGCCCCCTCCTCGCGGACGCGCGTAAGTTCCAGCGGTTCCGGCGGCGGCGTACGACCGCGGTGGTCTCCGGGTAGCTCCTCTGTGACTTACACCCCTCAACAAGTGCAGGCTCTGGCTCAAGTTCGCCGCGAGATCGAGGCGCGAGCGGCCTCCCCTGACCTTCGCGACGTCTTTCTGTGCCACGCTTGGGATGACCGGTTGGGCACTGCCAGGGAGTTACATGACCTGCTCGAAGCCAACAACGTGTCGGTCTGGTTCAGCGAGAAGGACGTCATGCTCGGCGTGCCACTGCTCCGCGCAATTGATAAAGGCCTGGCGAAATCGCGCGCGGGGATCGTGCTGGTTACCCCGTCGCTGCTGACCCGCGTCGAAAGGGAGGGAATCGCGGACAAGGAACTCTCCGAGCTTCTGGCACGCGACCTGCTCGTCCCCGTTGTGCATGGCACGACGTACGAGGACCTCCGGGAGGTCAGCCCCCTGCTGGCTTCTCGAAGCGGGTTGAGCACAGACGAAGATTCGATCGAGGACATCGCCATCAAAATCGCCGAACTAGTCGACCTGACGAGACTGCTCGACGCGTAGGTTACTGCGCGGCTCGGTATGTAGGGCTGCATCTGCCAATGCAAGAGCTGCCGGGAATCGACCCCGCAAATAACGCGGCTGATCTGCGCGTTTGATTATTGAGTCAACACGATGCGACGTGGGAAAATATGACTCGATATGAGAATGTGCTGACCGCCGTCAGCACCTCCGCCCAGGTGACTGCACATGCTCGTACACGACCACAAGCCGCACTTGATCACGGCAGCGCACCCCGGCCGATAGCGTAGCCCGAGCCGTCAGCATGCCAACCAGCCGCGATTAGGGGCTACCCGCGTCCACGCCGTTTCTTAGCCCCCCTTTGGGCAGGCTGAACAGGCGAGCAGCACACATCGCGATAGCTTTCGTGACCGACCAGATGAAGGAAATGCCTGAAGCTCCTGCTGTTAGCGGCCATCTTCTCAACATTAGCCTTTCGGCAGATTTTATCACTGTCCGAAGTCTTGCTGTAATCGCCATTTTTCACAAGCCGCTTGATCTCTCGCAGGCCGTCAATTGAGTCGGCTTTGTTAGGGCAGACTTTTCGCTGCGCGGCAGCGTCGACACCAAAGCGCGCAGGCTGCATCCTGAGAGCATCAAGGTCTGCCAGTAGCCAGTTCTCGTACATGCGATCCTTTAGCGCCACACGCACTGGAATCTCGGCGATTTTCTTGAACTCGGTTTCCAGTTGCTGGGCGACCTCTCCAGGACATCGTTGTTGTTGCTCACGATCCAACAACACAATAATCCGATCCGCGACAGCTCGGGCAAGGGCCAAGCTCGGCCTGCAAGCCGCCACCAGCTGGCCATGCTCGGCGTCTGGCTGTACGCTTATTTTGAGCGTCTTAACGATCCGAGTTCGATCTGGCATGCTGGCGTGCAACTGCGCATACAGCAGCGGGAGAGACCGAAATTCACCGTCCCCCTCCGTCAGAATTGCAATCCTCATTCTTCCACCCCTGCAGGCACGAATTCTTCCGGCAGGTATTCAAGTATGAAACCCGAGTCATAGATATTAAATCCGGTTACCTCGCCAGATCTCCATAGCTCAACAACTTCTGGACTAAGCTCAAGCACTGGTGAAATATTGCTCTCGCCATTGCGATTCCACATTATACATAGATCTTTCGGCGCAGAGTAGTCAATAACTATAGGTGAATGAGTTGTGAGAAGTATCTGCTTTCTCTTCTGCTCTCGACACAAGTCGAGAAAGTGCCTCAAGATCCATGGGTGTAGGGCATTCTCAGGCTCTTCTACAATTAGGAGCGGGCAGCGAGCGTCAAACAGAGCCACAAAAAGCGCAAGGGCCTGCATGGTTCCGTCCGACATCTCATTGGCATTCCAGGCGCGTCCGGAATCTAGGAATTTAAAGATTAGCGACAGCCTTCTGTCCTCCGTGAAAGACGTATCAATATCGTCCAGTTTCGGCAGAACCGTACGCATACCGGACATTACTTTTTTCCATATCATTGGTGTCGTGCGCTTTAAGTTGTCAACCACGGCTGGCAGATTTTCACCATGGCGACTCAATAGTGCTTGAGGAGCCGAAATACCGGGCTTCCTACATAGCTGAGGCGACAATTGAAAAACTCGGAGTTGTCCAAGCTCAAGAGCTAACAGGCTGAAAAGATTACTGGTCATAGCGACAGCCTGAACGATCAGCGTCGTACTGTCCGCTCGGGCCTTTGCAAACTGAATGAAATCATCCTCGGAGAGTGGGTAGAGTGCACTATATAGTGGGGTTCGTCGACTCTTTATTCGCCGGGAACGACGGAATTTTACAACTCCACCCTCAGTCCTTTTTGCTGTGACTAATTTTCCGTCGTCATCTGCCAGCTCGAGGTACTCATATCCAATTTTGAAGTTCGAGGGGCCGTCGTTACCGTCCTGAACGATTTTGACATGATAAATAAGCGTGAGGGATAAATCTTCCTCATTTTCATCGCTTCGTACAATTCGGCGACTCCGAGCCACCTCCGACAAGTTCAGATCGGCAAGAAACCGAAACCCCACCTCGTGAGCGTCCCCAGCGGGGCCATGATGCGCGATATTGGCAAAACCACCTGCACGGGCGACAGCGATTTCGAGACCATAGTGCAGAGCTTCCGACAGGAACGTCAGCGCCTCCGCCAGGTTCGTCTTGCCAGCGCCGTTAGGCCCAGTCACTACCGTCACATCGCCCAACTCGAGCGATACATCCCGAAGTGATTTGAACCCCTCGAAGCGAAAGTCAACAAAGCGCATTTCGAGAGACTAGCGCTCAGTGTGCGCCTTGACGGGCAAGGCGTGGCAATTGGTCATCGCGCCATACCGGTCAGCAAGTCCACCGCTTCTACACACGTGAACCTACGCACCACGAGGCGCCCTTCGCAAAACTAAAGAACTGAGACAACGACACTGGATGCGAGTGTTGTTCCTAAAGTTCCAGGTCGCATTGTCTCATAAGCCGCCTCAAAACATCTGTCGCATATCTCGACGTTCTGCAACTTTTGAGATACCATTGTGCCATGCCCACCACCGCCGTCCCCACCGGAACCGTCCTCGGCTACATGCGGGTGAGCACCGGCCACCAAAGCCTTGACGCACAGGCCGACGCTCTCACAGCCGCAGGCGTGGACCCTGACCGGCTGTATAGCGACAAGCTGACCGGCACCAGCTCCCGCGAACAGCGCCCCGGTCTTGCTGCCCTACTCGACTACGCGCGGCCTGGCGACACCATAACCGTGACCGGCATCGACCGTCTTGGCCGCAACGCGGCCGAAGTCATGGCGACCATCCGAGACCTGGGCCAGCGCGACATCATCATCCGATCGCTGCGTGAGGGGATCGACACCAGCAACGCCACCGGCCGCATGATCGCCGGTGTGCTCGCATCACTGGCCGAACTTGAATTGGAGCTAGGAAAAGAACGCCGCTCCGCCGCTCGTGAGGCACGTCGCGCACGCGGCCAACACATCGGCCGGCCCAAAGCTCTCGACACCGACAAGGCCGAACTGGCACGCCGTATGCGCGCCAGTGGGGAACCAGCCCCGGTGATCGCTAAAGCCCTTGGCGTCAGCCGGGCAACGATCTACCGGGTGCTGGCCGACTGAACGGCGCGCCGCAACGGTACCGGCCGGGCCACCCCTTGGGGGGTGACCCTTGGCCGGCCCGCCGCCACGCCTCGTACGGCCAGCGCCTTCTCTCTCTCCTAGTTTTCTGGCCGATGGAAACAAACTCACCTCATGGCTGATGGATCGCGGCCAAGATCGCACTGGTTTCCGAGTGCGGTGTTGCAATGTTGCCACCTTCACGTTTCCACGGCTTGTGGAGACGGAAGCTCCGTGTACCACTTATCGCCACGCTTGGTGGACTTAGCCCCAACACGGTCCTTAGCGCGGTCCAGTTGGGATTTTGTAATCCCTTCACCCGCGGCGACCTGCTGAAGTTTCGCGCTCGGGACGGCTCCACCGGCTAAGGCGTCCCGCAGCCAGTCGTCAGTCTTGTCAGTCTTGCGGGATTTGCTGTCCTGTTGGCGATCGAGGTGTTGAGCTGACATGATTTCCTTGATCGTCCGATCGTCAGCGCCTATATGTTCTAGGAGCGGCACGGTACCGTCATTGCCGTCAACGGGATCGAACTTCTCTACGCTGGCACGTTCGAATCGCTGAGCTACATTCATGCTCGCCAGGTTCGATTTCTCTGGACCCACGAGTAATGCGGATGTGTCCGAATCTTCCAGAGCGTAGAGAGCCGATCGTGTGACTTGACGCAATCCACCGGATAGCCCGTAAGTGTTACGTGGCGATCCACTGTCTTGGCGGTTGGTATGGGTCACCAAAAGAATAGCCGCACCGGCACCCTTTGCGTATTGCTTCCAGGGCTTTAGAGCTTCCCTACATTTTTGCGGATCTGCGATGTTTAAACCGCTGGCTACGGTGTCTACCCATGCATCCACCACGACGAGCGCTGGTCTGACCTTGGATTCAATCAGCACGTCAATATCTTTGGCGGTCGGCGAGCCAGTGCCATCAGGTTCTTCCGACAATACATATAGCCGATTTAGGTCGGCGCCGGCTACCTCAAGACGAGGGCGAATGGTATCCGACCAGCCATCCTCGGTCGCGATTAGAACGACATCAGCAGGCTCCGCGCCAATGGTGAATGGCCCCCAAGCATTGCCAGTCGTCACAGAAGCCATGGCACGGATCGTCCACAAAGACTTGCCGATACCCTCAGCTCCAACCAGCAAGTTTGTTGTTCCTCTGACAAGATAGCCCGGAGCGAGCAGCCAGTCCACCGGGTGGGATGGCGCCATGCTTGTTGCATGATGCAACTTAATATTAGTGTCGGTCATTGGTTCATTCCTTTGGTTTAGCTAGTCAAGGTTGCAAGCTCGCAAGATCGCCCCACAATGGAGCGGACTTCCGAGTGAGATGTTGGTAGGGTTACGACCAATGTCTCACCTAAGCACTCAGACAAACATCGGCTTTTCGAGCGCCAACAGCGATTCCCTGTCCACCCGAATTGCACGCTTACCAACGCGGTAAGCCTTAAGTTCGCCTTCGGCGATCTTACGTCGAATAGTTTTGTCACAAACCCCGTAGTGGTCAGCAGCCTGCTTGATACTGAGACGTGCGGGTAGCGATTGACTATTACCGTTAGTCATATACTTACTCCGATTGCAAATCATAATTGAATATGAAATAGACCCACTACGCGCATGGATCTAATTAACGAGGCACAAATAAACGTGCCCAACTACTCCATATTCGGTACTAGGGTCAACTTGACGGCAAAGTGTCCGCCAGCCCGGTCTACGTCACAGGCTCCCCGGCAACGGGGTTGGTTCGTTCGATCCCTAGCTGTCGAGTTGAGACTTTAGCACATGCGTTCGACTACGGTGGAGGAGACACGCCGGTCATGCTTGGGCAAGCTTGGACATAGCTTCGGCAATCACCGCATCTCGGTCGGCCGACGCGATCTGGTACCGCATGGCCATAGTAGGACTCGCGTGCCCGATACGGGCCATAAGTTCCTTCTGCGTCGCGCCACCGATCGCCGCCAGCGTTGCCCCCACATGTCGCAAGTCATGTACCCGCATGTCGGGCTTCCCCACGGCCGCAAATCCCTTCTTGACCTGCTTGGTGAACGCCGTCTTAGACAGCCGTAATCCTCGAGTAGTGGTAAACACGAACGACTCCGGCCCGTGGCCTGTATGCGCCTTCAAGTGCGCTCGAAGCAGGGCGACGACGTGCGGGGGTACATGAACATCGCGGATACCCGCATCTGTCTTGGGTGGGCCAATCACAGGTGCACTACCGACATATGTTGCCTGCCTTCGCACCTTGATAACCATGCCGTCACCCTTGGCGTGAATGTCCTTACGGCGCAATTCAATTAACTCGCCGAACCGCAGCCCGCACCACGCGGCCACATGTACGGCTACCCGGTAATGCTCGGGTACGGACTCAGCCACCTTGGCAAGCTCGGCGGGTGTAAGGGCTTCTACCTCACGCGGCTTAGGGGGCTTAGCCGCCGACTTGATCTGGCAAGGGTTCTCGGCAATCAGCTTGTCACTGTGGGCGGTGTTGAAAATTGTCTTGAGCAACTGATACGCGTGCGTGTTCCGCGTTGGCGTTGCCTTCTCGGCGTTCAGGGCAACCCACCACGCGCGCACGTCGGCGGGCGTGACTGCGCGCAACATCTGTCCGCCGAGCGTTGGCAGAATCCGACGGTCGAGTAGGTCGCGGTACAGGTGGCGCGTCTTCGGTGTTAGGTCCCGCTGAGACAGCCACGTCTCGGCATAGTCGCGCACACTGACCGTACGGGCTGCCCTAGCGGCCTGTCGGGACTCGGGCGGGGTCCACTCCCCTAGTTCGATCAACTTACGTTCGTTGGACAACCAGCCCTCGGCGTCCATCTTGGTCGTGTAGGTAGACGGCGCGTAGTACCGCCGGCCATCGTCGTGCACGTAGCTGGCTTGTATGCGCCCGCTGCGTAGCGTGCGGAGTTTTCCCCACGCTCGTCGCTGTCTGCCCGGTTCCTTGCGTGCCGCCGCCATGCCCGCGACTCTACCGGTTGCACCCCTACTGCACCCTTACACTGTCAGAACGTGCCTGTTCAGGTCGCCTTTTGTCCACTACGGCCGCGAGACTTTGCCGTCTGGAAAGACATGTTTGCCTGCATATATGCAGTATTTAGACACCCAGCTTGTGATCCTGGGTGTCGCGGGTTCGAGTCCCGTCAGCCACCCCGATACGGAGAACCGCTTCTGACCAGATCAGGGGCGGTTTTTCGTTGTGCTGGGACGGTCTTTCAGCAGGCCGATGCGCCCCACCACATCCCTGCCGTCCTACCCCTGACTCAAGCCCGGCCGGTAGTCGGCCGCCTGCGCCTCAGCGGCAAGCAACGCCCCCAGCTCGCCCTCCTGCTGCGCCACGAACACACCGATCACCTGCCGGCACACCTCCGGCACGCTCACCCCGCGCGCATCGGCAACGCGCTTGAGCCCGAACAGCATTGACGTCGTCACGTGAAACTGCACGGCGAATTGACCACACGAACCATCCTCGGGCGGTGCCCCCGGCCCCACCACGACCAGCTCCTCCACCGCGTACTCGTCCACCTCAGCCCGCCGGGCCCTCTGGACAGCACCGCCGCCGGCGCCGCCGGCAGCGCCGTCGGCCGGCTCACGGAACTCCTCATGGCTGAACAAACCCATTCCGCCACGCTAGACCCCCACCCGGGTCACTCCCGGCCTGCCGTACGGCGTTGCGACCGCCGCGTGCATGCCCGATATTGAGAACCGGCAATCTAGGCCACCGGGGCAAGCGGCAGCGTCGCCGACGCTGCAGGAAGGAACGTCCGATGTGGTGCGCGCCTATCCCCACCCGGCGGCACCTGGTCCTCGGAACCGCCACCGCCGTCGCCGCGGGACTGATCGTCGCGGTCCTGTCGGTATCGCCCGGTACTGGCCCGCACACGGCCGATGTGCGGCTGACCGGCAGCGATAGCGTCGGTTCCCCGCTCGGGGGCGGCACCGCCCTGATTTTGGGCCCCAGCGGCATTCCGACACCGGGCCAGCGCTACGCGAACCTGGCCGACGAGCTCTACCTCCAGCCGCATGGCTTCACCGGTACCCTGCAGATTCTGACCACGCCCGCACGGCTGTTTTTCGATAAGGCCGGGTCACGGATCGAGGGCGCGGAGATCCTGACCGCGGCGATTCAACAGCACATCGCCGGCGGGCAGGCCACTGCGGAGAATCCGGTCGTGGTGTTCGGGTACTCGCAAAGCGCCGGGTTCTCCGGGATGACCATGGACCAGTTACAGGCCCAGGGCGTGCCCAGCGACCTCGTGCGTTTCGTGTTGGTCGGCGATCCCGTAGCCCCCAACGGCGGGATCTGGACCGCTTTCGGGGTGTACCCGGCGACACCCGACAATCTGTATCCCACCGACATCTACAACTTCGAGTACGACGGTTTCGCCGACTTCCCGCGGTATCCGCTCAATATGGTGTCCAGCCTCAACGCCTTCATGGGGATTTTCACCCAGCATCTGGCGTATCTGAGTATCGATGCCGATCAGATCAACGACGCGGTGCTGCTACCGGGGTCCGCGGACCTCACCGGTGAGGGCCTGACGAACTACTACATGATCCCGGCGCAGACCCTGCCGCTGCTGTCGCCGCTGCTGCTCTTACCGGTGATCGGAGAGCCTCTTTATGAGCTCCTGGAGCCGGTTACGCGGATCCTGGTCAACTTGGGCTACGGCAACATCACCGACGGCTGGTCCCCGGGCCCGGCGAATGAACATGCTCCCCTCGGCCTGTTCCCGGCCGACCTGGACTGGTCCGCTGTCCAGCAAGCACTCGTCGACGGCGCCCAGCAAGGCTTCCAGAACGCGATCAGCAACCTGTTCCAGCCCTGGTCAGCCCTCGTGCCGCTGGCCGAGGCCACCCCGTTTGATTTCGCCGATGTGGTGTCGGCAATCACGGCCGTGTTCACCGACTTGGTGATCTAGCAACCACCGGCGTCACGTTCGCGCAGCCCACCGACCGTCATCACGCTGACCTGGTCTGACGACCGCACGCCCCGCGATTACCCAACGGCTGGGCCTTTCTCAGGGCGCGGATTGCCGCGTGCCGGTTTGAAGTCGATATAACGTTTTGGTTACGGTTCCTTGCGTGCTCACGCAAGGACTAGTAGATCTGCGCATGAAATCCTCGGTGCTGGCCGCGACGACCGTGGTGCCGGCAGCCCTGTTCCTGGCCGGAGCAGTGGGTGCCGAGCCGGGTAACACCGACGAGCCGCCACCCCCGGCCGCCGCGGACGCGCCGCCGCCCGAAGACGCACCACCGCCTCCCCCACCGGAAGGCGCACCCCCGCCTGCCCCGGAGGACGCGCCCCCGCCACCACCGGAGGACGCTCCGCCCCCGCCCCCTCAGGACTTTCCGCCGCCCCCGCCGCAGGACTGGGGACTGCCCTTACCCGACCTGCTGAGCAACTGGGCCATGCCGGCGCCGCAGGCGCTGCCGCCCAGCGTGGTCAACGAGAACGGCATGCAGGTCAAGACGATCCTCGTAGCCCGCAGCATCAGCGAGGCGTTTCCGCAGATTCACAACATGATCGGCGTGCGGCCCGACGGCCAGCGCTGGCATCCCTCCGGCCTGGCCATCGACGTGATGATCCCCAACCCCGGCAGCCCGGAGGGCATCGCGCTGGGCGACGAGATCGTGGCCTACGCGCTCCGCAACTCCGAGCGGTTCGCCCTGCAGGACGCGATCTGGCGCGGCACCTACTACACGCCGGGCGGGCCCAGCGGCGGCGGCAACGGGCACTACGACCACGTGCACATCACCACGTTCGGCGGGGGTTACCCCAACGGCGGCGAGGAATACCTGCGCGACGCGGGCTGACGGGCCCGCCGCGACGCCGCGGCGTCAGCGCAGCGGTTCCGCCTTGGCGTTGCCGGCCTGCCACTCCGGCCACGGGATGTTCCAGTCCCCCAGCCCCTCGGTGCCGGGCAGCAGGGAGCCGATGGTATTGGTGATCTGCACCACGTCGCCGCGCTTGATGTGGTCGTAGAACCACAGCGCATTGCTGGGGCTGACGTTGATGCAGCCGTGGCTGGTGTTGGCGTAGCCCTGCGCGCCGACCGACCACGGGGCCGAGTGCACGAAGATCCCGCTGTAGGAGATCTGGGTGGCCCAGTCGACATCGGTGCGATACCCGTTGGGCGAGTTGACCGGAACGCCGTAGGTCGAGGAGTCCATGACGATGTGCGCGAAGCGCTCACCGACGATGTAGGTGCCGTTGTTGGTCGGAGTGCTCTCCTTGCCCATCGACACCGGCATGGTCTTGACCACTTCACCGTTGACCCGGACCACCATCGACTTGGTGTTGTCGTCGACAGTGGCGATCACCTCGTCGCCGATGACGAAGTGGCTGGCGGCGTTGTCCTGCCCGTAAACCCCGTTGCCGAGATCCACCCCGTAGGTGTTGACCTGAACGTCGACCACGGTGCCGGGCTTCCAGAAAGCCTGTGGCCGCCAACGCACCTCACGATTGTTCAGCCAGTAGAAGGCGCCCTCCACGGGCGGTTGGGTGGTGATGGTGATCGCCTTTTCGGCGGCCTGCCGGTCGACGATGTTCTCGTCGAACCGGATGGCCACCGGCTGACCGACACCGACGACCTCGCCGTCGCGCGGCATGACGTAGGGCATGGTCAGGTTCTGCGGCGAGTGCGTCTGAAACGTCATCTGCCGGCTGGTCACGCCGCCGAGACCCAGCGCCCTCGCGTCCACCGTGTAGCGCTTGTTGTAGCCGAGTTGCTCAGATGTCGCCCAGGTCAAGCCATCTGCACTGAGCTTGCCGTCGACGACGGCGCCGTATTCATTGACCATGGTGACCGAGTCGAGCACGCCGTCCTCGGCTGTGACGGTCACCGGTGCGTCCACCGCGACGCCGACGGCCTTGTCGGTGACGGACGCGGTGACCTTGGGAATCAGCAGGTCGGCGTACGGCGTGCCCTTGTCGGTGATGATCTTTGCCGCCTCGGCGTCGGCGTCACCGCCGCAGGCACTCAAGCTCCCCACCGCGGCCGAAACCATCACCAATGCCGCCACCCGGGACCCGAACCCCCGGCAGCGTTGCACCCAACCAACCTGCCCCATACTTTTCCCACCTGATCGCGATCCGTGCTGCTCCGCAGGCAGTCTAGTGGTTAATCGGCAGTGTCGCCGTGGCCGCGGTCACCAGGTGTGAACCCGCTGATTTCGTCTCATGGCACGGCGCCTGTTATTGTCTGTCTCGCGGTTATCACCGCCCAGCGCCGTTAGCTCAGTTGGTAGAGCAGCTGACTCTTAATCAGCGGGTCCGGGGTTCGAAACCCTGACGGCGCACAGTTCAGACGATGTTTGCGTCCTCACCGAATGGTCCGACCCAGCGGACAATCGATCTAGCCTTGGGCGACGCAGCAGATCCACCCCACGAATGGGCACTGCCTTGAGCCATGTACGCGGCTGTGCCATCGAGACCGTCGCGTGCCACAGTTGATGCGCCCCGACAAGCGCTGATGCCGCTCGGTCGATGGATGTCGCCACCGCGTTGCAGGCAGAGTCCGCGCTGACAATCCGCCAACCCCAGTCGGTCCCCACACGTTGCGGAGATCGGGCCCCTACTACGCATATCCGTAGATCCGCCTTGAAGAATCAATTAGTGGACTACTGTCCACTCGGTGGATATCCCCACAAACGAGGCCGCAGTAGATCAGCCGCCGGCCGACGATGACGCCGCTGCAGCCGTGGCCTTGGGCCGCCGACAGGCGCTGCTCATCCTCGCGATAGCCGCGGCCCTCTGCATAGCCACCCTCCTAGTCCTGCTATTCGTTGTCCGTCCGGGATCGATTTCGCCGCAGCCGCCACTCACCTCGAGTTACCCGAAAAACTCTCTCCCCCCGCTGCAGCAGCTCGACGCGCTTCCCGTGAAAGGCCGCGCGCCCAAGACGGGCTACGAACGCGCACTGTTCGGGGCGCCCTGGTCCGACGATGTCACCGTGGACGGCGGCCGCAACGGCTGCGATACCCGCAACGACATTCTGCGTCGCGACCTCGGTGCAGTCAGGCCCGACGCGGGCTGCGCCGTCGTCTCCGGTGTTCTCAATGATTCCTATACCGGAGAAACGGTCATCTACCGGCAGGTTCCCGAGGAGTTGAGCCCGATTCAGGTCGATCACATCGTGCCACTGTTGGATGCCTGGCAGAAGGGCGCCCAGGGCTGGGACGAGTTGACCCGCCGCAACTTCGCCAACGACCCGATCAACCTGCAAGCCACGACCGCGGCCGCCAATCAGATGAAGGGTTCCGGCGATGCCGCCACCTGGCTACCGGCCAACGGCGCCTATCGCTGTACTTACGCGACGCGCATCGTCGAGGTGAAAACCCGCTACAGACTGTGGGTCACTGAGGACGAGCGTGAGGCACTGGAAGGCGTTTTGCGTCAGTGCGGAAGGGCGGCCACTTCAATCCCGCCGAGCATTGTCACGAGCAGGGCCACTGCGACGTATCAGGTGCCGACCCAACGGCCGACGCCGCCTCCGCGCTGCTATCGCAACATCAAGGGAGTCTGCGTCAGGCTTCCCGGCGACTTCCCTTACCCGCCACCGGGAGCTAACGCACTCTGCGTCGACGGAACCTACTCGTTTTCTGATCCCCGCCGGGGTTCCTGCGCCCGCCACGGCGGGGTCAACGTATGGCTCGACTAACCCCGCCCAAACTTAGGCAAGGGGTACTTAGGTAAGGGTTTCCTTTGATTAATTGCTATTATCGGGCGCGCAGGATCCTGCTCCCTAAACCAAGGGTGCAGCTCATAAAACTTTCAAAGGAGTCACCCGTGGAGTTCGCCCTACACCCTGACGCCACCCCGCGTCGCGCCGGTCACGCGACCCGGCTGGCGGCAGCCGGAATCGCACTGGCGGGAGCCGGCATGCTGGCAGTTCACCCCGTGGCGCCGAGCCAGCTCGACGTCCGCCACCAGGCAGTCCAGCTGACCTCGGGCATCGAGGGCCTCTTCGGTTGGTCGTCGGTGTTCGAGCGGACGGCGGAGAACCTGAGCACCTTGTTCAGCAACGCCAACGTCTTCGACGTTATCGGCCAGGCCGCCAGCAACTGGGGCGACTACGCCCAGCTGATCATCGGCATGGAGGACGTCCCGCTGGACGCCCGCGAGGGCATGGACCCGCGGTTTGTCACCTCCGGGTTCGCCGGCGTCGGTGAGGCGCTCGAGAAGATGATCTTCGGGGTCGAGGGCGAGGACGTGAAGTATCCCGGACTCGAGGTGCTGCTGGAGCGCATCGGCGAGGCCCTGGCCAACGGGAACCCCTTCGAGGCGTTCAACGAACTGAACATCTGGACGCTCTACGGCATCGAGGACATCGGCAAGGCGATGGCACCGGTGCTGTCCATCCCGGCCCGCCAGATGGAGAACATCTCCACGCTGTTCAACGAGTTCATCGGCCCGCTCGACGCATGGGCGTTGATCAAGGCCGTGAGCCAGACCATGATGGCTCCGGTGATCGGCCTGTTCTACCAGTTCGCCGAGACCCTCACCAATGTCCTCGGCGGCGACTTCGAGGCCCTGCTGAGCGCGCCCGCGGACTTCGTGAACAGCTTGGTCAACGGCTACGAAGTTCCCGTGACCGAGGCGGTTTTCGTCGGCCTGATCAACAACGACAGCATCTTCGACCTGTTGCTGGTGGACTGGCCCGCCCGCGCCGCCGAAGCGCTCACCGTGGGCACCGCGGACCTGCCGGTCAACGCCGTGGAGATCCTGCCCGCCAGTGCCGACTTCGACCTGTTCGGGGCGGACTTCCTGTCGGACCTGTTCGACGGCAGCATCTGGGGCGCATTCGCCGGATAGCCACGTCAGTACTGCGGCCGGGGAGGGATCTGTGCGTCCCTTCCCGGCCGTTGTGCTTTAGCGGTTGCGGATGCGGCGAATCGCCAGAATCAGAACCAGTCCCCCGACACCGGCGAGCGACGCCATCACCGCGGGTTCTCTCAATGTCTCGAGCGCGCGGGCCTTCGCCCGGTCGGCCAGCCGACGGGGGTTGGCCCGGTCCGCGAGAATGTCGACCGTCGACGCCAACTGCTCGCGGGCCTGGTCGATGTCCTTCATGATCGCGTCGGGATCGCGTTCCGCCACTGTCGTCCTCCCTGTCCGATGCTGACCCTGTCGAACTACCCTAGAGCAGCCGGGGTGGGCCGCACTCTCCGGCGAGCAGAAAGGGGACGTTGTTGACCGACACCGCACGCCTGGCGCCCGGCGATCCAGCACCGGAGTTCAGCCTTCCCGACGCCGACGGCAACACCGTATCGCTCTCGGACTACCGGGGACGACGAGTCGTCGTCTACTTCTATCCGGCGGCCTCCACCCCGGGCTGCACCAAGCAGGCCTGCGACTTCCGGGACAACTTGCGCGACTTCAACGACGCCGGCCTCGACGTCATCGGCATCTCCCCCGACAAACCCGCCAAGCTGGCCAAGTTCCGCGACGCCGAGGGGCTGACCTTCCCGCTGCTGTCCGACCCGGAGCGATCGGTGTTGGCGGCCTGGGGCGCCTACGGCGAGAAGAAGATGTACGGCAAGACGGTGCAGGGCGTCATTCGGTCGACGTTCGTCGTTGACGAGGCGGGCAAGATCGCCGAGGCTCAGTACAACGTGCGCGCCACCGGGCACGTGGCGAAACTGCGGCGGGATCTGTCGGTCTGATCGCACCGGGCTTGACGCCGGCCGACGAGGAGCAGCCCATGCCAGTCATCCGGACGAGCCTGTGGTTCGACACAGCCGATGGACGCTGATCAACCCCCACAACAACTCCTTGTGACCTGACAAGAGCAAGCCCCCTAGTGGGCGACTGCCGCCCGGCGCAGCATTGATTCCATCGGATCTCCACTCGATGGAAGGCAGGAACATGACTGGCTACAGCTGGGCAGTGATCGGGGCAGGCCCCGCGGGCATAGCGGCGGTGGGCCGGCTGCTCGACCATGGCGTCCCGGCAGCCGAGATCGTCTGGATCGATCCCGACTTCGCCGCCGGCGACCTGGGCACCAAATGGCGCGCGGTGCCGGGCAACACCCACGTTGCCCTGTTCCTCGACTACCTGGACACCTCACCGTCTTTCCGCTTCGCCGAAGCCCCTCCGTTCGAGCTGACCGAGGTCGATCCGACTCAGACCTGCCTGCTGGGCCTGGTCGCCGACCCGCTGGTGTGGATCACCGAACACCTCTGCGAGCGGGTGACACCGGTTCGCGCCATGGCCACCGAACTCACCCTGCGCAACCGCCGGTGGCTGGTGGGCACCGAGGACGCCGAGATCGAAGCGAAGAATGTGATCCTGGCGGTGGGCTCCGTCCCCAAGAAGCTGCATCACCCGCACCTGGAGGAGATTCCGCTTCAGGTGGCGCTGGACCCGCGCAAGCTCGCGCAGCGGGATCTCGATGACGCCACCGTGGCCGTCTTCGGCTCTTCCCACTCCGCCATGGTGGCGCTGCCCAACCTGCTCGACACCCGGATCCGCAACGTCGTCAACTTCTACCGCAGCCCCAACAAGTACGCGGTCTACCTCGACGACCGAATCCTGTTCGACGACACCGGCTTGAAGGGCAACGCCGCCGTGTGGGCCCGGGAGAACATCGACGGGACCCATCCGGATCGGCTGCAACGGTGCCACGTGAACGACCCGGCGTTCGCCGAGCAGCTGGGCGCCTGCACTCACGTCGTTTACACCGTCGGCTTCGCCCGGCGGCAACTGCCCGCCACCCCGCAGTGGGGTGAGCTGGAATACGATGCGGCCAACGGCATTCTGGCACCCGGACTGTTCGGAGCGGGGATCGCCTTCCCCGAGTACGGGATGGACGCATCCGGTTCCGGGCAGTATCGGATCGGGCTGATCAAGTTCATGCAAAGGATCACCACCGCGCTGCCGCTGTGGCTGCAATACGGCACCTAGCCACCGTTGCCGGCGGCCGTGCTGCCGATGTGGCTCAACAGATCCCGGACCGCACCGGCCGGTGGATTGCGTCCGCCGGTCCAGATCGCCCGCAGCACCCGGCGCAGGTCCACCTCCGGCACATCGACACAGCGCAGTCTGCCGATCGCAAGATCGTCGGCGACGGCCAGTCGGCTCATCACCGCCGGTCCGGCACCGGCCAGCACGGCACCGCGCACGGCCACCGACGACGACAGCTCCAGCGCCGGAGCAGCCTGCTGGGCGCCGGGGCCCAAGACTGCGCGCAGCGCCGCCGTCAGCGTGTCTCGCGTGCCCGAACCCTGTTCGCGAACGACCAGCGGGGTCTGGCTCAGTTCGGCTGCGCTCACCGGCTTGGAGCGTCGCACCCATTGGTGGTCGGGCGGCACCACCACCACGAGGCTGTCCTGGGCGACGACACGGCTTCGGATTCCCGTCAGCGCCCCCGGACTCTCGATGAAGCCGAGGTCTGCCGAACCGGCGCGGACATTGGCTATCGCCTGCTCGCTGTTGCCGGCGCTGAGAATGACCTCCGGGGCCGGTTGCCCCGCTCGAGCCGCGGATGCCTGCAGTGACACGATCCACCGGGGCATCAGATGTTCGGCGACGGTCAGGCTCGCGGCCACGGTCACCTTCTTGCGGCTGGCCGTCCGCAACGAAGCCAGCCCGGCATCGACGTGGGCGGCGGCCTCCAGCAACTGATCGGCCCATTCCGTGACGACGGCCCCGGCCGGCGTCAGTTGCGAACCCCGGGCACTGCGGGTCACCAGCCGCACCCCGGTCTGGGCCTCCATGGCCGACAGCCGCGCCGAGACCGCCTGCTGTGTCAGCCCCAGTTCCCGGCCGGCCGCACCCAGGCTGCCGGTCTTGGCGATGGCCAGCAGCATCTCGAACGCCGGCAGATCGGGCATGCGGGGGCTCAGCGGCATCTGCCCATGCAATCACAAGCCGCCGTTGTGAGGCCGGTGCGCCCGAGCGCCGCGGTCCTCAGACGGGCCGGGCGCCCAGCTTCCCCAGTAACAGCGCCTCGGCGGTGGCGGCGCGCTCCAGCACGCCCAGATGCAGGCTCTCGTTGACGCTGTGGGCCTGGGTTGCGGGATCCTCCACCCCGGTCACCAGAATGGTCGCGTCCGGATAGGCCGCGGCGAACTCGGCGATGAACGGGATCGAACCGCCCATGCCCATGTCGATCGGCTCCGCGCCCCACGCCTGGGCGAACGCGGCGCGGGCGGCGTCGTACACCGGGCCGGTGGCGTCGATCGCGTAGGGCTGACCGACATCGCCCGGGGTGACCGTCACGTGGGCTCCCCACGGCGTGTGCTGCCGCAGGTGCGCGGCCAGCGCATCCAGGTGGGCGGCGGCGTCGCCGCCGGGGGCCACCCGCATGCTCACCTTGGCCCGCGCCCGGGGAATCAACGTATTCGAGGCCGCCGCAATGCTGGTCGTGTCAATTCCGATCACGGTGATCGCCGGCTTGGCCCACATCCGTTGCGGCACCGAGCCGGAACCGATCTCGGCCACCCCGTCCAGCAGTCCGGTGTCGGCCCGCACGCGCTCCGGCGGGTAGTCGACGGGCGCGGCCACGCTTTCGTGCAGCCCGGCGACCGCGACGTTGCCGTCGTCGTCGTGCAGGCTCGCCAGCAGGCGCACCAGCACGGTCAGCGCGTCGGGCACCACACCGCCCCACAGCCCCGAGTGCAGGCCGTGGTCGAGCGTGGCGACTTCCACCACACAGTCGGCCAGCCCGCGCAGCGACACCGTCAGCGAGGGGATCTCGGTGCTCCAGTTGTCCGAGTCGGCGATGACGATCACGTCGGCGCGCAGCGCTTCGCGGTGCGCGGCCAGCAGCGCGCCCAGCGACGGTGACCCGGACTCCTCCTCACCTTCGACGAAGACCGTCACCCCCACCGGCGGGTGCCCGCCGTGCGCCCGGAAGGCCGCCAGGTGTGTGGCGATCCCCGCCTTGTCGTCGGCGGTGCCCCGGCCGTAGAGACGCCCGTCGCGCTCAGTGGGTTCGAACGGCGGCGAATCCCACTGTTGGGCGTCCCCCTCGGGCTGCACGTCGTGGTGGGCGTAGAGCAGCACGGTGGGCGCCCCATCCGGTGGCGGGTAGTGCGCGATGACCGCCGGCGCGCCGCCTTCGGCGACGATCTGCACCTGCGGGAAACCCGCCTGGCTCAACAGGTCTGCGACGCGCTGTGCACTGCGGTGCACCTCGGGGCGGCGGGCCGGGTCGGCCCACACCGACTCGATGCGCACCAAATCCTCCAAGTCGGCCCGCACCGACGGCAAGATCTCGCGGACTCGCGCAACCAGATCACTCATGGCGCCAGTATTCCCTCCCCGCGAGCAGACACAGAATCGCACGCCCGAGCCCTCTGGAGCACGATTCTGTGTCTGCTCGCGGGTTAGGTGACCTCCAGGATGGCGACCGCGGCGGCGGTGTCGCCGTCGTGGGTCAGCGACACGTGGATCGTCACCTCAGCCAGATGCCGGGCGATCTCCCCGGAGAGTCGCACCTTCGGGCGCCCCCAGGTGTCGGTCACCACCTCGATGTCACGGTGGATCGCCTCCGGCAGCACCGGCTTCTTGGCGAACCGCGACCCCGACCACGCCTTGATCACCGCCTCCTTGGCCGCCCAGCGGGCCGCCAGGTGCCGCGCCGCCGACGAACTCTTGTCCGAGGCATCCCGCCGCTCACCGGGGGTGAACGTCTCGGTGAACACCGTCCCGGGTTGGTCGACCTGCTCGGCGAAGTCGGGAATCGACACGAGGTCGATCCCCACACCCACGATGCTCATGCGCCGCTCCTCCTCATCGCTGCGCTCTGCATCGTCACGACGCGGCTCATACCCCGCGACGTTAGCCGATATAGACGTCGTCGTCGCCGAGCCGTGCCGCCGGGTTGAGCAGCATCGCCGACTCCTGACGCTTCTCCGGCGCGGAGTGGTCGAACCGCCGGTCGGCGGGCCGCTCATACATCGGCTTGCCCCCGGCGATCGCCGAGGCCAGACGCCGCTGGCCGGCCAGCACACGGGCAGCTGCCTGCTCCTGGTAGGCCGCGCGCTGACTCGGGTCCAACGCCGCCAGGAACGCCGCCGGGTGCACCAGGGCGACCAGCCCCGACACGTGACCGAAGCCGAGGCTGGTGACCAAACCGGCCTTGAGCGGGAACTTCTCCCCCAGCTCCAGGGTCTCGCGCGCCCACACCAGGTGCCCGGCGTTCGCCAACTCGTCGTCAACGCAGTCCAGGCTCCGGTTCGGCGGAATGACACCGTTGGCCAGTACCTGGCACAGGCCCATGATCTGGAAGACCGCCGCGCCGCCCTTGGCGTGCCCGGTCAGGCTCTTCTGGCTGATCACGAACAGCGGTGCACCGTCCGAACGGCCCAGCGAGTCGGCCAGCCGCTCATGCAGCTCGGTCTCGTTGGGGTCATTGGCCAACGTCGAGGTGTCGTGCTTGGACACCACCGCGATGTCGTCGGCGCCCACACCCAGTTTGGCCAGCGAGCGGGCCAGCACCGAGTCCTTGCCGCCCCGGCCCGCGCCCAGCGCGCCCAGGCCCGGCGCCGGGATCGAGGTGTGCACGCCGTCGGCGAAGCTCTGGGCGTAGGCCACCACGGCCAGCACCGGCAGTCCCATCTTGGCGGCCAGGTCGCCGCGGGCCAGCAGGATGGTGCCACCGCCCTGGGCCTCGACGAAGCCCAGCCGGCGCCGGTCGTTGGCGCGGGAGAACTTCGCGTCGCTGATGCCCTTGGCGCGCATCATCTCGGTGTCGGCGGTCGCCGCCATGTCACCGAAGCCGATGATGGCCTCCAGCGTCAGG
>NZ_JRMK01000047.1:0-27885 GCF_000972925.1 Mycobacterium sp. UM_Kg1
AAGGTGCTCCACGCCGTGGCGTCGGTGAACGCATCCCAGTCGACGCCGCTGGTCGCCGCGTCCACAAACGGCGAGAACAGCTGGTCGAACACGTCCTCGATATCGGCCTGCGCGGTGGGTGCGGCGGCCAGCGGGAGCATGCCGAAGCTCAGAAACGTGCCAATCGCGACATTGACGCCGAGCATCCGCTTGCGGGTGTCACGCGCGGATCCGCGCGAACGGTAGGCGACGGGCGGCTGCTCGTCCACGCCGGTTCCCGGGCCCCGGAAGCCATTCTCGCCAGTGGTCATCGTGTCCCCGCTCATCCGGCCTGCACATCGATCCGAGAAGGCTGACAGGCCCCGCGTTCGCGGCCCCTCACCCAACGAACTGCAACATCGTGTTGCACTTAGCTGGGAGGCTGCCACACTTCACTGTCGCTGTCAATAAGCTGAGAACAACCTAATTTGATCCGGCAGACGGGCCCTCAGCCAGCAGGTTGACGAAACCGGCCTCGTCCAGGACGGGCACCCCGAGTTCGACGGCCTTGTCATACTTCGAGCCCGGTGCGTCGCCCGCCACGAGGTAAGCGGTCTTTTTCGACACCGAACCGGCCGCGCGGCCCCCGCGGGCGATGATCGCTTCCTTGGCCGCCTCCCGGGAGAACCCGGCCAGCGAGCCCGTCACCACAATGCTCAGCCCCTCCAGGGTGCGCGCAATGCTCTCGTCGCGTTCGTCGGCCATCCGCACCCCGGCGGCCCGCCACTTGTCGACGATCGCGCGATGCCAGTCGACGTCAAACCATTCCGTGACGGCGGCAGCGATGGTGGGACCCACTCCCTCGACGGCGGCCAATTGCTCGGTAGAGGCCGCCGTGATCGCATCCAGGCTGCCGAATTCGGTGGCCAGGGCCCGGGCCGCGGTCGGTCCGACGTGCCGAATCGACAACGCCACCAGCACCCGCCACAGGGGTTGGGATTTGGCCTTGTCGAGGTTGGCCAGCAGTTGCCGCCCGTTCTTGGACAGTGCACCGCCTTTGGTGGTGAACAAATCGGTACGCAGCAGGTCGTCTTCGGTGAGGGTGAACAGGTCGCCTTCGTCGGTGATGACACCGGCGCTCAACAACGCGGTCGCGGCTTCGTAGCCCAGGGCCTCGATGTCAAAAGCGCCACGGCCGGCGACGTGGAAGACCCGCTCGCGCAACTGCGCCGGGCAGGACCGGGCATTGGGACAGCGGATATCGACGTCGGCTTCCTTCGCCGGCGCGAGTAGCGTTCCGCATTCCGGGCAGTGGGTCGGCATGACGAATTCGCGCTCGTCGCCGTCGCGCAGCTCGACCACCGGCCCCAAAACCTCGGGAATCACGTCGCCGGCCTTGCGGATCACCACGGTGTCGCCGATGAGCACACCCTTGCGCTTGACTTCCGAGGCGTTGTGCAAGGTGGCGAGGCTGACGGTGGAGCCGGCGACCTTGACCGGGGTCATGTAGGCGAACGGGGTGACCCGCCCGGTGCGCCCGACACTCACCCGAATGTCGAGCAGCGTGGTCTGTGCCTCCTCGGGCGGGTATTTGTAGGCGACGGCCCAGCGCGGCACCCGGGAGGTGGCCCCGAGGCGGCGCTGCAGTGCCCGGTCGTCGACTTTGACCACCACACCGTCGATTTCGTGTTCGACGTCGTGGCGATGTTCGCCCCAGTAGCGGATGCGCTCAGCCACCGCCTCCATACCCTCGACGCGGGCGGTGTGCGACGAGACCGGCAGCCCCCAGGCCTTCATGGCGGTATAGGCGCCGTGCAGCGTGTCGGGGTTGAACCCCTCTGCGTAGCCCAGGCCGTGGCACACCATCCGCAGGTTGCGCCGGGCGGTGACCGCCGGGTTCTTCTGCCGCAGTGATCCGGCCGCGCTGTTGCGCGGGTTGGCGAAAGGCGGCTTGCCCTCGGCGACCAGCCCGGCGTTGAGGGTCTCGAAGTCCTCGAGCCGGAAGTACACCTCGCCCCGTACCTCCAGCACGGCCGGGATGGGGAATTCCGGGTGTTCGGTGAGGAATTCGGGGATGTCGGCAATGGTGCGCGCGTTGAGCGTCACGTCCTCGCCGACCCTGCCGTCACCACGGGTGGCGCCGCTGCTCAAGCGACCGTTGCGATAGACCAGCCCGAGGGCCACGCCGTCGACCTTGAGCTCGCACAGATAGGTGGTGTCGCCGCCGATCTCTGCGCTGACCCGTCCCGCCCAGGCGGTCAGCTCGTCGGGCGAGAACACATCCTCCAGGGACAGCATCCGGTCCAGGTGCTCGGCCGGAGCGAAATCCGTGGTGAAACCCGCGCCGCCGACCAGCTGGGTCGGCGAGTCGGCGGTGCGCAGCTCCGGGTAGGCATCCTCCAGTGCGAGCAGTCGGTTGAACAGCTCGTCGAAGGCGGCGTCGGTGATGATCGGCGCGTCCTTGACGTAGTAGCGGAACTGGTGTTCGCGTACCTCTTCGGCCAGGTCGTGCCACTGCCGCCGGAGTTCCGGGGTCACGCTGTCGGCCTGTGGACTCACCCCCGCAGGTTATCTGCTGGCTACCCTGGCGACATGCCACACCCGATCATGTTCGCCGACGATGACCCCGGCCTGGCAGAGCTGCGCAGCATCGCGCTGGGCTTTCCCGAAGCGTTCGAGAAGGTCTCCTGGGGCCGCCCGGTGTTCTGCGCGCCGAAGATGTTCGCGATCTACGGGGGCTCCAGCAAGACCACCGGCACGGTCATGGCTTATCCGCACGCGCTGCTGGTCAAGATCGACGAGTCGGAGCGGCGGGCGCTGGAGCAGGACCGGCGATTCTTCTTTCCGATGTACCTGGGTCCGTTCGGCTGGCTGGGACTGGATCTCGACGCCGCCGCAGTGGACTGGGACGAAGTCCGCGAGCTGGTCGACGCCTCGTTTCGGCTGATCGCGCCGCAGCGGTTGATCCGGTGTCTGGACGGGTCCTGACCGCGACATGCGCCCAGCGGTTCGGGCAGGGGCGAGTTATATGGCGTCGAGGTCGTCGTTGAGCGCCTCGCCCACCCTGCGCACCAGCCCGACCGCGGTGCGCGCCCACGCCGCGCCGGCGCCGGCCAGGCCGCAGACCGGGCTGACTCCGACCCGCTCGGCCAGTGTCGAGCGGCCGAATCCGATCCGGTCGGTGATCGCCGCCACCGCCGACGCCAGTTCCTCCACGGCGGGCAGTCGCGCCGGGGCGAGCGCAGGCACCACCCCCATCACCACTGTGCGGCCGGAGTCGATGAATGCACCGATCTGGTCGTAGTCGCTGGATTCCAACGCGGTGCAGTCCAGCGCCAGCGCCGTAATCGCGCTGCGCTGCAATACATTCCATGCGATATCGGGTGCGCAACTGTGCACCAGCACGTCCGATTGGAGGGCTGCTGCGCAGCCGTCGAGCAGCGTGGTGGCCACCGCTTCCTCAATGGGGGGCACCGGGGTCAGCGCGGTGACCCCGGCCAGCCGGCCGGCGACCGCTGCGGTCAGGGACGGCTCATCGAGCTGGACGAATACCTCGGTGTCGAGCCGGCGGACCAGATCCGCCCGGTGCGCCGCCAGCCCCTCGGCCAACGATGCGGCCAGATCCCGAACCGCGCCGGGGTCGGTGACCGCACGGTGGCCGTTGGCCAGCTCCAGCTGCGCCGCCAGGGTCAGCGGACCGGCTGCCTGAACCTTGACGGGGTGCCCGCTGCCGCGCAGCCCGGCGATCTCCCAGGCCTCTTCGAGGGCATCGATGTCCTCGCCCAGCAGGCTCACCGCACGCCGGCTCGCCGCGCCGGGGCGCGCCACCAGCCGATAACCGCGGGGCGCGGTATCCAGGGCGATGTCGACCAGCAGCGCGCCGGTCCGGCCGATCATGTCGGCGCCGACACCGCGGTCCGGCAGCTCGACCAGGTGTGCCAGGCCGCCGCCCAGCTCCCCGACCACCACCTCGGCCGCCGCACGCGCCGAGGTGCCCGGCCACGACCCCAGTCCGGTACCGGTGGCGAAAGCACTCACTGGGCAACCGTATTGAAGGGCAGTGGCCCGGTCCACGGCGGGCTAGCCTTGACGGGGTGAAGACCGCGCGGTGGTTGCCGTTGTGCGCCGTTGCCGCCGTGCTGGTCGGCTGTACCCGGCTGGTGACCGGGACGGCGCTGCCCCCGCTGCCCCTGCCGACCGTCGAGGGCTCGGTGGACCTGAACCGGATCCTGCTCGACACGCCCCGGATCAGGGCACTCGTCGGCGTCGACGAGCAACTGACGGTCATTCCCACCATGGATTCGCGCACCCCGACCGACCTCGAGGGATTCGCCGCGGCCCTGCCTCCGCCGTGCCGGTTCATCTTCAACGAGACCGAGGTGTTCGGGTCCGCGCCGACCCGCTTCCACAAGACCACCTACCAATATCCGCCCCGGGCCGCGCTGCTCTCCGAGGGCGCGGCCGTCTACCCCGACGCCGAATCGGCCCGGCACGCTCTCGACGATCTGGTCACCACGGTCGCCGAGTGCGCCGAGAGTTCGGCCGGGCCGGGCTTGGTCAGAAACTGGGACACCGACGGGCAGACCCTGCGAACCGGCGCCGGAGACTGCGGTCGGACCTACCGGATCAAGTCGGTGGTCTTGTTGGAGGTCACCTACTGCGGCTTTACGGAGTCCGACGCCGAACTGGTGGTGACCAACATGGCCTCCGG
Organism: Mycobacterium sp. UM_Kg1; assembly: GCF_000972925.1. Taxonomy (NCBI): domain Bacteria; kingdom Bacillati; phylum Actinomycetota; class Actinomycetes; order Mycobacteriales; family Mycobacteriaceae; genus Mycobacterium; species Mycobacterium sp. UM_Kg1. The sequence continues at coordinate 4,670 of NZ_JRMK01000047.1, forward strand.
CATCCCGGGCTGACCTGCTGCCGGCGTGCGCGGGCGCCCATGCCTGCTGCTATCGGCTGGTGTCGGTGATGGTGGCGCTGGCGATCACCTCGTCGCCCGCGGGGTCTGGGCGATAGCAGGCCAGCGTCTGGCCGCGCGCGACACCGCGCAGCGGCTCGCGCAGCCGCACCCGCAGGTCGTCGCCGACCAGTTCGGCGACCGCGCCGACGGCGGAGCCGTGGGAGCGCACCTGTACCTCGCATTCGACGGGCCCGTCCCACGGCTGTCCGGCGGTGAACACCGGCGCCCGGCCGGTCAACTCCACCACGTCCAGATCTTCGGCGGACCCCACGGTGACGGTTCCGGTCGCGGCGTCGATGCCGGTGACGTAGCGCGGCAGGCCGTCCGGCCCCGGCCCGGCGATGCCCAGGCCCTTGCGCTGGCCGATGGTGAAGCCGTGCACGCCGTCGTGTTCGGCCAGCACCGATCCCCGGGTGTCCACCACCGCGCCGGGCCGCACACCGATGTGGCCGCCCAGAAAGGTGCGGGTGTCGCCGGTCGGAATGAAGCAGATGTCATGGCTGTCGGGCTTGCTCGCCACCGCCAGTCCGCGCTCGGCGGCTTCGGCCCGAATCTGCGGCTTGGGAGTGTCCCCGATGGGAAAGGCCGCGTGCCGGAGTTGTTCGGCGCTCAGCACCGCCAGCACATAAGACTGGTCCTTGTCGGGATCCACCGCGCGCCGCAGCCGACCGTTGTCGAGCCGGGCGTAGTGACCGGTGGCCACCATGTCGAAACCGAGCGCGAGCGCCCGGGCGGCCACCGCGGAGAACTTGATCTTCTCGTTGCATCGCACACAGGGGTTGGGGGTCTCGCCGCGGGCGTAGGAGTCGACGAAGTCGTCGATCACCTCGTCTTGGAACTGTTCGGAGAAATCCCAGACATAGAACGGGATTCCCAGGACATCGGCGACCCTGCGGGCGTCGTCGGAGTCTTCGCGCGAGCAGCAGCCTCGGGAACCCGTGCGCAGGGTGCCGGGGTTGCGCGACAGGGCCAGATGCACGCCGACCACCTCATGCCCGGCATCGACCATGCGCGCCGCCGCCACCGAGGAGTCCACCCCGCCGCTCATCGCGGCGACCACTTTCATCGGGGCGCTCCGCTGGCCGCGAGCATCGCCTGGCGGGCCCGCTCCACCGCGCCCGGCAGCACCGCCAGCACGGCGTCCACATCGCCGTCGACGCTGGTGTGCCCCAGCGACAGTCGCAACGATCCGCGGGCGGCCACCGGGTCGGCGCCCATAGCGGTCAGCACGTGCGACGGCTGCGGGACTCCCGCGGTGCACGCCGATCCGGTGGAGCATTCGATGCCGTTGGCGTCCAGCAACATCAGCAGGGAGTCTCCTTCGCAGCCGGCGAAGGTGAAGTGCGCGTTGCCGGGCAGCCGGTGGCTCCGGGATCCGTTGAGGCGGGTGTTGTCGATGCGGGCGAGCACCCCGTCGATGAGCCGATCACGCAACGCGGCAAGCCGCGACGCGGTGGCCTCCAGCGAGCCGACAGCCACCTCAAGCGCCGCCGTCATGCCAACCGCTCCTGCGACATCGGGCGTGCCAGAACGGATGTCGCGCTCCTGTCCCCCGCCGTGTGTCAACGGGACGCAGCTCACGTCACGACGGATCAGCAATGCGCCGGTCCCACACGGTCCGCCGAACTTGTGGGCCGTCAGACTCAGGGCGGCCAAGCCGCTGGCACCGAAATCGACCGGAAGCTGCCCGACGGCCTGCACCGCGTCAGAGTGCATCGGCACCCCGAACTCGCCTGCGACCGCTGCCAGTTCGGCAATCGGCAGCACCGTTCCGACTTCGTTGTTGGCCCACATCACCGATACCAGGGCGACGTCGTCGGCCCCACCGGCGGCCAGTTCGGCACGCAGCGCATCCGGCGACACCGACCCGTCGGCATCAGTGGGCAACCAGGTGATCTCGGCGCCTTCGTGCTCGGCGAGCCACCCGACCGAATCCAGCACCGCGTGGTGCTCTACCTCGGTGGTGATGATGCGGCACCGACGGGCGTCGGCATCGCGACGGGCCCAGTAGATGCCCTTGACGGCCAGGTTGTCGCCGTCGGTGCCGCCGCCGGTGAACACCACCTCCGACGGGCGTGCGCCCAGCCGTGCGGCGACCGATTCGCGGGACTCCTCCATCCGGCGTCGCGCTGCGCGGCCCGCCGCGTGCAGCGAGGAGGCGTTTCCCACCGTTGCCAGCGCAGCTGTCATCGCCTCGATGGCTTGCGGATGCATCGGGGTGGTGGCGGCGTGATCCAGATAGACCATGACCTGGCCAGGATACCGGGCACCAGCAGCCGGCCCGGCGCTGCGGCGGGCGGCCGCGCCGTTCAGCACACGACGTGGGTTCGCCGGCGGTGCCGCACCGGCCAGTCCACCGCCGCCTGGCAGCGGGCGGCCAGCTCACGCCGGTCGGTGCCCGGCAGTTGCAGGGCGGCGACGTGCACGCGGGCGACGGTGCGCCGTGCGGTGATCAACCGGAGCATCGAGGCCAGCAGGGTGTCGTCGCCGACGAAGGCCGGCACAGTCGACGACGAGCCGTCGCGATGGTGGTAGCTCAGCTGCAGGGGCTGTACGGGCCGGGCCGCGTCGACGGCGGCCTGGAACATCGCCGGATAGAACCGGCCATGGGAGCGCCCGCACCAGGTGGTGCCCTCGGGGAAGGCCACCACCGTGCGCCCGGCGCGCAGCCGGGCCGCGACCGCGGCGACCGCCACCGGTAACCGGCGCAGGTTGTCGCGCTCGATGGGGATGATTCGCATCAGCTGTGCCAGCGTCCCGATTCCGGGCCAGCCGATCAGGTCGGCGCGCGCGACGAAGTTCCCCGGCGACACCGCACCGATCACGAACACGTCCAGCCACGACACGTGCGGACTGACCACCAATATCCCGCGCAGGTTGCGTACCGGCCCACCGGTCGTGGTCACCCGCACCCCGAAGCAGCGCAACACCAACCGGCAGCAGCCCCGCTGCAGCCGGGCCCGCCCGGGGACCGGCAGCGCCAACAGCGGCAGCAGCGGCACCAGCAGCACCGCCAGCACCAGCCGCAGTGCCACCACCGCCCCTGCGCGCCGCTCGCCCGCGCGGACGCACCGCGGCGTGCAGACCGCCCGGGGTTCCCAGGCGTTTCCGGCCGGCGGGTTCACGCCGGGACGGCCGCGTCGGCCCCGGATACCACCGATGCGGCGGCCACCGACCTCAGTCGCCGCAGGTACCGGATGTCGGCGTCGGTGCGGCGCAGCAGGGCCGGAAAGTCACCGACCCCGAAGGCCGGGTCGTGGGCCGGCTCACCGCAGATGCGCGCCCCCAGGCGCAGGTAGCCGCGCAGCAGCGGGGGCAGGGTCGGGCGCGCCGGCGGCGCAATCTCGTCGAGGCTCTTGCCGTCGACCGTCACCGGCCGATACGGGGTGAGCCGGTAGGCGCAGGCGTGCCGCCGCCGAACGACGTCGCGCACACCGCGGATCGCAGAGCCGGGGACGCCTTCGCCGCACACCGGAACCGAGACGCAACCGGTGATGTAGTCGTACTGGTAGCGGTCCAGGTAGGCCAGGATCCCGGCCCACATCAGCAGCACCACCGCGCCGCTGCGGTGGCCCGGCCGGACTACCGCGCGCCCCATCTCGACCAGGGAGGGCCGTAGCGGGTCCAGCGCTGAGATATCGAATTCCATTGCGCTGTAAAGGCCTCCAGCGGCGATCGCCCGGGTGGGCGGAAGCATCCGGTAGCAGCCCACGAGCTCACCGGAGTCCTCGTCGCGCACCAGCAGGTGGTCGCAGTACTCGTCGAAGCGGTCGGCGTCGCGGCCAGGGTGGGGCTGCCCGGAATCGCTCAGACAGAAGCCGGGCTCGGTGCTGAACACCTCGTAGCGCAGCCGCTGCGCGGCGTCGATCATGTCGGGATCGGTGGACAACAGCAGCGAGTAACGCGGGCTGTCGATACCAGTGGAAGGGGAATCGGTTGCGGGTTGGGGGGCGATGAGAACAGAACCAGTGCTCACACCGGCCACGGTCGCCCAGCCAAGCTGCGACCAGGCAATCACCGCATGACATCTCGATGCACGCTTGGTGACGAATTGTGCGTCAGGCGGCGACTCCCCCGCCGTCGGCATGAAGTGTCGATCCGGTGATAAAGCTCGACCGCGGCGAGGCGAGGAACAGCACGGCTTCGGCGATCTCCGCAGCGCGTGCGGTGCGCCCCAGGGGCAGCGCCCGCCCCAGTTCGTCGTTGACGTCGCCCCACTGCGCGGCGACCCCCTCGGTGGCGGTGGGCCCCGGCGCAACGCTGTTGACCCGCACGCCGTGCGGGCCGAACTCGGCGGCCCAGGTGCGGGTCAGGGACTCCAACGCGGCTTTGGAGGCGCTGTAGCTCGACGCACCGGGCACGCCCTTGTGGGCGACCATGCTGGTGACGTTGACGATGCTGCCGCGCCCACGGCGCAACATTCCCGGCGCCAGCGCGGCGACCAGGAAATAGGCGCCGCGCACGTTGGTGTCGAACGTCGCGGTGAACGATGCCACGTCCTGCTCCACGGTCAGCGCGCCGGGAAAGCTGGCGGCGTTGTTCACCACGATGTCGATGACGTCGCCGCATTCGCGCGCCAGGGATGCCACCGAGTCGAGGTCGGAGAGATCGGCGGCCACGAATCGCGCCGCGCCGGCGAGTTCTTCCACCGCGGCGGCCCCACGAGCAGCCGAACGGCCGGTGATGATCACCTGGGCGCCCTCGCGCGCCAGCAGCCGCGCGGACTCCAGGCCGATGCCGGAGGTCCCGCCGGTCACCAGCGCCGTCTGCCCCGCCAGGCCGCTCACTGGGCCGCCTGCCAGTCGACCAGCCGGGTGGGGGCCAGGGTAGCGCCATCGCCGGCGACCAGGCCGGTGTCACCGACCTTGGTGCCGAAGTAGACCGCGGACGCGTCGACCACGATCGGGAGCTTTTCGCCGCGGTGGTCTAAGACGAGGGCGGCCAGCTCGGCGAAGGTGAATTTCTCGGGGCCGCCGATGTCGATGATCCCGTCCCTGGGCGCGCCTTGCGCGGCCCGGGCCACTTCGGCAGCCACGTCGGCACCGGCGATCGGCTGGATCAGGCCTTCGGGCGCCCGGATCTCGCCGTCCACGGTGAACGAGGCGACGATGCCGTCGGCGAACTCGTGGAACTGGGTGGCGCGAACGACGGTGTAGGGCAACCCGGACTCGGCGACGAGGCGTTCCTGGGCGACCTTGGCGCGCATGTAGCCGCTGTCGGGGAGGCCGTCGCAGTTGACGATGGACAGCACGACGTAGTGTCCGACGTCGGCCGCGGTGGCCGCACCGACCAGGTTGGTGGTGGAGGTGGTGAAGAACTCCAACACCGGGCCGTCGGCGTAGTCCGGTGAGTTCAGCACGTCCACCAGCACGTCGGCGCCCGACAAGGCCTCGGCGAGGCCGTCTCCGGTGAGTACGTCCACCCCGCTGCTGCGGGCCGCGGCCACCGTCTCGTGCCCGGCGGCGCGCAGCAGTTCGACGACTTTGGCGCCGATCTGCCCGCTGGCGCCCATCACAGTGATCTTCATCCCCACCACACCCTCTCCCGTACGGTTCGATACCTCGACCCTGGCACCGTGGGACGGGTCGGGGAACCCCGGAAAGTCCGTAGTCTGCGCTCAGCGATGCGTGGCGGTGTCTCGCAGTTCCCGGCGTGAGCGGATGCCCAGCTTCGCGAAGACCTTGCGCAGATGCCATTCGACGGTGTGCGCACTGATGAACAGCTGCGCGGCGATCTCGACGTTGGTCAGGCCCGCAGCCGCCAGGTCGGCGATCTGACGTTCCTGCGGCGTCAGGACCTCTCCGGCGGTCGCAGTCCGGGGGCCGGCCTTGTACCCCAGCGCAAGCAGTTCGCGTCGGCTGCGCTGCGCGAAGGCCTGAGCACCGAAACCGCTGAACATATCGTGGGCGATCCGCAGCGCAGTGCGAGCGTCGGTGCGCCGCTTCTCCCGGCGAAGCCATTCCCCGTACAGCAGGTGCGCGCGGGCCAGGTCCACGGCGATCCGGGTGCGCCCCAGCCGCTCGACGGCCTCGCGATAGTGCTCCTCGGCGGTCGGCCCGTCATGCAGCAGCGCGCACGAGCGGGCCAGCACGCCCAGCCCCCAGTCCGTTCCGCTGACCGTGGCGCGGTCCTGCAGCTGCGCCAGGGCCTGGGCCGCCAGCTCCGGCTCGCCCGCCCGGACTCCCGCCTCCACCAGCTCGGCCAGGTTCATCCCGTAAAGGCCCAGATCTTCGTATTCCAGGGCATGACGCAGCTTCTCGCACGCCGGCCGATAGCGGCCCAGCCCGTTGTAGAGCACCGCGGACGCGTAGCCGATCAGCGCGACGATCCGGCCCTCCCCGCGCGCCGCCCCGCTGCGCGCCGCAGCCTCGATCAGCGCGGTGGCCTCCGCCTCGACACCCGTCCAGGCGGCCAGCACCAGCGCGTGATAGCGCACCGGCGTCTGGCCGGCGGCCGCCGAAAGGGCCTCGGCGTCGGCGATCAGTGCCCGCGCGGCGGCGAACTCACCGGCCAGCACATGCACGCCGGCCCGGGTGGCCAAGGCGGTGGGCAGCATCGCCAGTGCGCCGGTGTCGGTGGCCACGCGCACGGCGTCGGTGGCGATCCGATACCAGGAGTCGTCATCCCACAAGTCGTGCACCGCGGCTTCGTAGCCGACCGGAAACGCCTGCCAGGACCAGGTTTGCGGGGTCAGCGCAGCCACCGCCGCCTGCAGCGGTGCACGGCCTGCCTGGACGCCCGCGCTGATTCTGGTGGTCAGGGCCCGCAACAACAGATCGGCGGGCCGGTGCGGGAGATTCTGCGATCCGGCGGCCAGCGCCGCCGCGGTGTGCCCGCGTACGTGGTCGCCGAAAGCCCGGCCGGCGTACATCGCCGCGCTGACCGCCTCCAGGAGGGCCTGCTGGGCCATCTCCGCGTCCAGTGACTCCAAATGACTTGCCGCCCTGAAGAATTGATGCACCGAGTCCAGAATGGTGGGAGCGTGCCCGCTGCCCCGGCCCCGGGTGAACGCCAGTTGCGCGCGCATCCGCGCCAGCCGTGCACTGTGCAGCTCGTCCAGCGGTGCCAGTTCGGCGACGGCCAGCAGTTCGCCGGCGACATCGAATTCGGCCACCGCGATCTTGGCTTCGGCGGCATCCAGGGCGCGGGAGCCGCGCCGCAGCGGGTCCGGGGTGAGTTCGGCGGCGCGGGCCAGGAAGGCCGCCGCCGCGGCCGCGCCGCCGCGCAGCGCGGCACGGTCGGCGCAGCGGCCCAGCTCCACGGCGACCGCTTCGTCGGGGCCGGCTGCCGCAAGGGCGCGATGCCAGGCCCGCCGGTCGGGGTCGCGCTCGGGGTCGGTGGCCTGCGCCAGCGCGCGGTGGGCGTCTCGGCGGTCCTGCAGGCTGGCCGCACGGTAGATCGCCGAGCGCACCAAGGGATGCCGGAACCGCACCCGCGCGCCCACTTCGATCAGGCCGGCTTCCTCGGCCGGGGCCATGGCCGTGGCAGCCAGGCCCAGCGCCCGGGCGGCCGCCGGCAGCAGGGTGGCGTCCCCCAGCGGTTCGGCGGCGGCGATCAACATCAGCCGTTGGGCGTCGTGGGGCAGCGCGCGAATCCGCGCCAGATAGTGGGTTTCGATCTGCCCGGCCACCGGCACCACGTCCGGGCGGTAGTACCCGCCGGCCAGCTCGGCGGCAGACAGTCCCCGGGGTAGTTCCACCAGCGCCAGCGGGTTGCCGTGCGTCTCGGCGACCATGCGTTCGGCGACCCGGGCGTCGATCCGGCCCGGCAGCGCTGATTCCAGCAGCGCACGGGCGTCGGGGTCGGCCAGGCCGCGCAACATCAGCTTGCGCAGCCCGGTCAGACCCTCGACGGGCTCCCGCAACGCGCATACCAGCACCACGGGTTCGGCCAGCAGCCGGCGCGCCACGAAGCCCAGCGCCTGCACCGAGACGCGGTCGAGCCACTGGGCGTCGTCGACCAGGCACAGCAGCGGCTTGCGGCCGGCGGCTCCGGCGAGCAGCCCCAGCACCGCGAGCCCCACCAGGAACCGGTCCGGCGCGGGCCCACTGCTGGTGCCGAAGGCGATGGCCAGCGCCTCGCGCTGCGGTTCGGGCAGCAGGCCGGCCTGGTCGATCAGCGGGGCACACAGCTGCTGCAGCCCGGCGAACGCCAGCTCCATGTCGGACTCCACCCCGGCGGCCCGGATCACCTGGAAATCCGTCGCGGCGCCGGCCAGGTAGTCCATCAGGGCGGTCTTGCCGATCCCGGCCTCGCCCCGCAGGACCAGCACCTGGCTACGGCCGGCGCGCGCGGCACCGAGCAGCTCGCGCAGCTGCCGGCATTGGGCGTCGCGCCCTCGCAGAAACGGCGAAGCCCCCGACACGCCAGGCGTGCGGGGGCTTTGCCGACTGCTCACACAGAGGAAATCTAACCCTTTCGGGCCTTGACCGCCTCGGTCAGCTGCGGAGCGACCTTGAACAGGTCGCCGACGATGCCGAAGTCGGCGATCTCGAAGATCGGCGCTTCCTCGTCCTTGTTGACCACGACGATGGTCTTGGACGTCTGCATACCGGCCCGGTGCTGGATGGCACCGGAGATCCCCAGGGCGATGTAGAGCTGCGGCGAAACCGTCTTACCGGTCTGACCGATCTGGAACTGACCCGGGTAGTAGCCCGAGTCGACCGCGGCACGCGAGGCGCCGACGGCGGCACCGAGCGAGTCGGCCAGCTCCTCGACCACCGAGAAGCTCTCCGCGCTGCCCACACCGCGGCCACCGGCGACCACGATGGGGGCCTCGGTGAGCTCCGGCCGGTCACCGGCCACGGCGGGCTCCCGCGAGGGGATCTTGGTGGCGTTCTCGGCCGGCGCGGGAACCTCGACGTTGACCTGCTCGCCCGCACCGTCGGCCGGCACCGGCTCGACGGCACCCGCCCGCACGGTGATGACCGGGAGCTCGCCGGTGGGCTCGGCGTCGACGGTGTAGGCACCACCGAAGATCGAGTGCACCACCTTGGCGCCGGGCTTGACGTCGACCACGTCGACCAGCAGAGCCGAACCGATCCGGGCCGCCAGCCGTCCGCCGACCTCCTTGCCCTCGGCGTTGGCGGCGATCAGCACCGCCGCGGGGGCGGCCGACTCCGCGAGCCCGGCGAGCACGTCGACGATCGGGGTGACCAGGTAGCCAGACACCACGTCGGACTCGGCGACGTAGATCTTGGCGGCTCCAGCCGCCTTCAGGCCGTCCACCAGGGGGGCGGCGGTGCCGGGGGCACCGACGACGACGGCAGACGGTTCGCCGAGCTCACGCGCGGCGGTGATCAGTTCGGAGCTGACCTTCTTCAGCGCTCCATCAGCGTGCTCGACGAGCACAAGTACTTCAGCCATGTCTATTTCTTCCGTCTTCTTCCAGGTCCGGGGAGCGCTTAGATGATCTTCTGGCCGACCAGGTACTCGGCGATCTTGCTGCCGCCGTCGCCCTCGTCGGTCACCTTCTCGCCGGCGGTCTTCGGCGGCTTCGGGGTCGAAGCGGTCACCTTGCAACCGGCGTTGGCCAGACCGACCTCGTCGGCTTCGACGCCGATCTCGGCCAGGGTGAGCACGGTGACTTCCTTCTTCTTGGCGGCCATGATGCCCTTGAAGGAGGGGAAGCGCGGCTCGTTGATCTTCTCGTTGACGCTCACCACGGCCGGCAGCGTTGCCTCCAGGGTGAACACGCCGTCGTCGGTCTCCCGCTCGCCGGTGATCTTGCCGCCCTCGACGGTCAGCTTGCGCAGGTGGGTCAGCTGGGGCAGGCCCAGGTACTCGGCGATGATCGCCGGAACCGCGCCACCGGCGCCGTCGGTCGACTCGTTGCCGGCGATCACCAGCTCCGTGCCCTCGATGGCACCCAGGGCACGCGCCAGCGCCCAGCCGGTCTGGATGACGTCGGAACCCTTCAGACCGTCGTCGAGGATGTGCACAGCCTTGTCGGCACCCATCGACAGCGCCTTACGGATCGCCTCGGTAGCCCGCTCGGGGCCGGCCGTCAGGACCGTGACCGTGCCTTCGGCGCCTTCGGCCTCCCGGATCTGCAACGCCTCTTCGACGGCGCGCTCGTTGATCTCGTCGAGTACGGCGTCGGCAGCCTCACGGTCCAGCGTGAAGTCACCGTCGCTGAGTTTGCGCTCCGACCAGGTGTCTGGGACCTGTTTGATCAGGACCACGATGTTCGTCATGAGTGTGGTTCGTCCTCCTCGAAGGGGTCCTGCGGCGGGCCACAAGACTTCGGTAGCGATTCACGCAGCCGCACGAGAAATGTTACTCACCGGTAACTTAATGCGGTTCGCGTGTACAGCGTAGCGGGTCGTGATAATGCCAGTGCGGGGTAGCCGGTTCGCAGACCGCGCCCTTCGCGTTAGCCTGCCTGTGCGATGAAATCTACGAATCCCGCCGGGGACCCCACCGAGACGCCGCCCGGCGCCGCCACGCTGACGCTGACCGGGGAGCGCACCATCCCCGGACTCGACGTCGAGAACTACTGGTTCCGGCGACACGAGGTGGTCTACCGGCAGCTGGCAGCGCGCTGCAGCGGTCGCGACGTCCTCGAGGCCGGCTGCGGTGAAGGTTACGGCGCCGACCTGATCGCCGATGTCGCACAACGGGTGATCGGCCTCGACTACGACGACGCGGCGGTGGCCCACGTACAGGCGCGCTACCCGCGGGTGGAGGCCGTCCAGGGGAATCTGGCCGAGTTGCCGCTGCCTGATGCCGCCGTGGATGTCGTGGTCAACTTCCAGGTCATCGAGCACCTGTGGGATCAGGCGCAGTTCGTCGCCGAATGCGCCCGGGTGTTGCGTCCCGGCGGCCTGCTGATGATCTCCACCCCCAACCGGATCACCTTCTCCCCCGGCCGCGACACCCCGATCAATCCCTTCCACACCCGCGAACTCAACGCCGCCGAGCTGACCGAGCTGCTGCGCGACGGCGGATTCGCCATCGAGGGCATGTTCGGCGTCTTCCATGGGCCGGCGCTGCAGCGCATGGACGCCCGGCACGGCGGTTCGATCATCGACGCCCAGATCGCCCGGGCAGTCGCCGACGCGCCCTGGCCGCCGGAACTGCTGGCCGACGTCGCCGCAGTCACCAGCGACGACTTCGACATGCTCGATGCCGCGGACCGCGACAGCCCGGATATCGATGACAGCCTGGATCTGGTGGCGATCGCGGTGCGCCCGTGAGCGAGGAATCACCCGGCTCAGTTCCGGGCCTGTTCACCCTGGTGCTGCACACCCATCTGCCCTGGCTGGCACACCACGGCCGCTGGCCGGTCGGCGAAGAATGGCTCTACCAGTCCTGGTCGGCGGCGTACCTGCCGTTGATCCGGGTGCTGCGGACCCTGGCCGCCGAAGGCCGGCGCAACCTCCTGACGCTCGGCGTGACACCGGTGGTCGCCGCCCAGCTCGACGATCCCTACTGCCTGGACGGAATGCACCACTGGCTGGCGAATTGGCAGCTGCGCGCCACCCAGGCCACCACCCTGCCCGACATCCGCCCCTTCGGGCTGCGGGAATCCGCCGCCGCCGAGCAGGCCCTCGAGGAGTTCGGGTTGCTGTGGCGCCACGGTGCCAGCCCGTTGTTTCGCGAGTTGGCGCAGGCCGAAACGGTGGAATTGCTCGGCGGTCCGCTCGCCCACCCGTTCCAGCCGCTGCTGGCGCCCCGGCTGCGCCAGTTCGCACTGCGGGAGGGCCTGGCCGACGCCCAGGCGCGGCTGGCCCATACGCCCACCGGCATCTGGGCTCCGGAGTGCGCCTACACCCCCGGCTTGGAGACCGAGTACGCGGCTGCCGGTGTCACGCACTTCATGGTCGACGGCCCGTCGCTGCACGGCGACACCACGCTGGGCCGGCCGGTGGGCGACTCCAGCGTGATCGCGTTCGGCCGTGACCTGTCGGTCAGCTACCGGGTGTGGTCGCCGAAGTCCGGCTATCCCGGGCATGAGGCCTACCGCGATTTCCACACCTATGACCACCGCACCGGGCTGAAGCCGTCCCGCGTGACGGGCCGCAACGTCGCGCCCGAGCAGAAGGCACCGTATGACCCGCAGCGCGCCGACGCCGCGATCGACGCCCACGTCGCCGACTTCGTCTCGGTGGTCCGCAAGCGGCTGCAGGCGGAGTCGCAACGGATCGGGCGCCCGGCGCATGTGGTCGCGGCCTTCGACACCGAACTGTTCGGCCACTGGTGGTATGAGGGACCGACCTGGCTGGGCCGGGTGCTGCGGGCCCTGCCGGAAGCGGGGATCCGCGTCGGCACCCTCTCGGACGCGATCAGCGCCGGCTTCGTCGGTCAGCCGGTGGAGCTGCCGCCCAGTTCGTGGGGCTCGGGCAAGGATTGGCGGGTGTGGGCCGGCGAGAAGGTCGCCGACCTGGTGCAGCTCAACGCCGAGGTGACCGAGACCGCCCTGGGCGCCGTCGACAAGGCCCTGGCACAGTCGGCGACGCCGTCTGGTCCCACTCCGCGTGACCGGGTCGCCGACCAGATCCTGCGTGAGGCCCTGCTGACGGTGTCCAGCGACTGGCCGTTCATGGTCAGCAAGGACTCCGCGGCCGACTACGCCCGCAACCGCGCGCAGTTGCATGCGCACGCCACCCGGGAGATCGCCGACGCTCTGGCCGGCGGGCACCGGGACACCGCCGCCCGCCTGGCCGACAGCTGGAATCGGGCCGACGGCCTGTTCGGCGCCCTCGATGCCCGTAGGCTGCCACGGTGAGCCCCCGCGCCACCTACGGCGCGCGCATCTGCGCGCGCCCGAAACGCCGGGACTACGACCGCCGTTGCCTCCGCCCGACCCATAAGAACGGACCCGCCACGTGAAGATCCTGATGGTGTCGTGGGAATACCCGCCGGTGGTGATCGGCGGACTGGGTCGCCATGTTCATCACCTGTCGACCGCGCTGGCCGCAGCCGGACACGACGTGGTCGTGCTGTGCCGGCGCCCCGACGGCACCGACCCGAGCACGCACCCGTCCTCTGATGAGATCAGCGAGGGTGTGCGGGTGGTTGCCGCCGCGCAGGACCCCCACGAGTTCTCCTTCGGCACCGACATGATGGCCTGGACGCTGGCGATGGGCCATTCGATGGTCCGCCCCGGGCTGGCGCTGAAGATCGATGGCGGCCAAAGCGTGTGGCGTCCCGATCTGGTGCACGCCCACGACTGGCTGGTGGCACATCCGGCGATCACCCTCGCCGAGTTCTATGACGTGCCGCTGGTTTCCACCATCCATGCCACGGAGGCCGGACGGCACTCCGGCTGGGTGTCGGGAGCGTTGAGCCGCCAGGTGCACGCGGTGGAGTCGTGGCTGGTCCGCGAATCCGATTCGCTGATCACCTGTTCGGCGTCGATGCGCGATGAGATCACCGACCTGTTCGGTCCCGGGCTCGCCGAGACCACCGTGATCCGTAATGGAATCGACGCCGCGCGTTGGCCTTTCGCCCAACGACAGCCGCGCAGCGCCCCCCCCGAGCTGTTGTTCGTCGGGCGTCTCGAATACGAGAAGGGCGTCCACGACATCATCGCGGCCCTGCCCCGGATCCGGCGCGCTCACCCGGGCACCACGTTGACCGTCGCGGGCGACGGCACCCAGCAGGACTGGCTGGTCGAGTGCGCCCGAAAGAACCGGGTGCTCAAGGCAACCCGGTTCATCGGCCGGGTCGACCATGACGATTTGCTGAAGCTGCTGCATCGGGCCGATGTGGCCACGCTGCCCAGCCACTACGAGCCGTTCGGCCTGGCGGCACTCGAGGCCGCCGCCGCCGGCACTCCGCTGGTGGTGGCCGACGTCGGCGGACTGGGCGAGGCGGTGATCGACGGCGAGACCGGCGTGTCCTGCCCGCCGCGCGACGTGCCGGCCCTGGCCGCCGCGGTGTGCCGCGTGCTCGATGACCCCGCGGCCGCTCAACGTCGCGCCGTGGCGGCCCGGGAACGGCTCAGCTCCGACTTCGACTGGCACACCGTCGCCGAGGAGACGGCCCAGGTGTACCTGGCGGCCAAGCGCCGCGAGCGCGAGCCGCAGCCCCGCCGGCCGATCATCGAACACGCGCTGCCCGACCGCTAGACCGTCGGCGTCACGGGCGGTGTCCCGCGACTACAGCGAACCCAGATACCTCAGCCGATGCGCGACAACGCGTTTCGACACGTCGGCATCGGGCGCCAGCAGGTCGAACGCGTGGGGGCAGCCGGGGTAGACATGCAATTCGACTCCGACGCCCGCGGCCAGCAACCGGTGGGCGAAGGCGATGTCCTCGGCGGCGAAGATGTCCAGCCCGCCGACATCGATGTAGGTCGGCGGTAGGCCGCCCAGCTCGTCCGCACGGGCCGGTGCGGCATAGCCGTCGGCGGCGCGCTCGCCCAGCAGCGCCGCCCAGCCCGTGGCGTTGTCCTGGTAGCTCCAGGTGCACAGGGCCGGGCCCGGCGCGCCGCCATCCCGGTTCCGGTCGTCGAGCATCGGGTAGATCAACAGCTGGGCGGCGATCGCCGGTCCGCCCCGGTCCCGGGCCAGCATGCTCACACCCGCGGCCAGTCCGCCGCCCGCGCTGTCGCCCATCACCGCCAGCCGGGCCGGGTCGACGCCCAGCTCGCGGGCGTGCTCGCGCAGCCAGCACAGTGCCGCGTAGCAGTCCTGCAGCGGAGTCGGATGCGGGAACTCCGGGGCGACGCGGTAATCCGCCACCAGCATCGGCACTCCGGAGGCAGCGACATAGCCGCGCACCGCCGCGTCGTACAACGCACCCACATGCGCCCAGTCCAGGATCATCCCGCCGCCGTGCAGATACAGCACCGCGCTGCCGGGTCCGGCCGTACCGGCCCTGCGATACCAGCGCAAGGCAAGCCTGTCGGTCCCGCTGCCGCACGAGAACTCGTCGACCTCAACGCCGGTGACCGGCGGCCGCCTGGCCAGCACCTGGCGGAACGTGTGACCCGCGCTTGCCCGGCGCGTCACGACGTCGCCCACCGCGGGCTGCGGCGCGCCGGCGGCGCCGTCTCGCGTCGCCAGCAGCGCGGCGGCCACCTGGGGGTCGGCTGCGCCGGGCAAAACCGTTCTGCTCGGCGGCGATTGGGCTGCCCACGTCGCACCTGCCGTCAGTGCGCCGACACCGCGGGGCTGCCACACCGGTCCGGTCACAGGCCCTAGGCTAACCGCGGGGCACCGCGTTGATCCCCGATTGATCGTTTCGTTGTGCCCGCACCCCAGGAGGTGACCGCTCAGCCCATGCCGCTACTGAGTGCACTGCGCCTGAACATGACCAACGTTCCCGGTGCCGGCAATGCCGAACGCTACCGGGCGGCGCTGGACATGGCCGCCTACGCCGACGCCAACGGAGTGACCGCGATCGGTTGCGAAGAACATCATCTGGCCGCCACCGGCTGGCTGCCCGCGCCGCTGATGATGGCCGCCGCCGTCGCCGGGGCCACCCGCAACATCCGCATCAGCGTCAACGCGCTGTTGGTGCCGCTCTACCATCCGGTCCGCCTTGCCGAAGACATTGCGGTACTGGATCACCTGTCCGCGGGCCGGGTCAGCTACGTCGCCGGTATCGGTTACCGGCGGGCGGAGTACCACGCCGTCGGGGAGGACTTCCGGCGACGCGGCCGGCTGATGGACGAATGCCTTGAGGTGCTGCTCAAGGCTTGGGGCGACCAGCCTTTCGACTACCAGGGCCACCTGGTGGACGTGACGCCCAAGCCCTACACCAAGCCCCATCCCGTGTTGTTTCTCGGTGGGATGAGCGCCGCGGCCGCCCGCCGCGCCGCCCGGTTCGGCTTGCCGTTCTCCCCGCCCATGCCGATGCCCCAGATCGAGGCGGTGTATCGGGATGAACTGGCACGCTTGGGCAAACAGGGGTTTGTATTCAGTCCCGAGAACGGCAACACCGTGACGCATCTGACCACCGACCCGGAGTCGGCGTGGGCCCGGTGCGGCAGATACTTCCTGCACGAGACGACCGAGTACAGCTCCTGGGCGGTGCCGGACGTGCCGCGTCCCAACGAGAGCCCGGCCGCCACCCTCGATGAGCTGCGCGCGTCGGCCAAGGTGGAGGTGCTGACCCCCGAACAGCTCATCGCGCAGTGTCGCGCGGGCCGGACCGGGGTGACCGTGCATCCGCTGATCGGCGGGCTGCCCCTGGAGGAGGGCTGGGAGAGCCTGCGACTGCTGGCCGAACAGGTGCTGCCGGCACTGCAGCCGTAGATCGCCGCAGGCCGGCCCCACCGTTTCTCCGATACCATGGGCGCGGTGGACCGCCCAGAATCCAGAGTCGACGCCAGCGCGCTGAACGGGGTTTCCGAGACCGCCCTGATGACACTCAGCGGGCGCGCCTATCAGGCCGCGCACGCCGAGGCCATCATCGACGACCCGGAGGCGATTCGACTCGTCGAGTCGATCGCATTCGACTTCGACAAGTTCGGGCGTCGCGGCCAGGAGATGGCGTTGCGGTCGCTGGCTGTGGACCGATGCGCGACCACATACCTGCACCGACACCCCGACGCGACGGTCGTCGCGCTTGCCGAAGGCTTCCAAACCAGCTTCTGGCGGTTGAACGCCGCCATACCCGATGCACGATTCAAGTGGGTGTCAGTGGATCTGGAGCCGGTGATGCGGCTACGCGAACAGTTGCTGCCGCCGTCGCCGCGCATCACCAACCTGGCGCAGTCGGCCCTGGACTACAGCTGGATGGACCGGGTCGACTCCAGCGCCGGTGTCTTCATCACCGCCGAAGGTCTGCTGATGTATCTGCAGCCGAGTCAGGCCCTCGACCTGATCTCCGCGTGCGCCGCTCGCTTCCCCGGCGGTCAGATGTTCTTCGATCTGCCGCCGACCCTGGTCAAGCGACTCGCTCCGCGCGGGATGCGTTCATCACGGCACTATCGCGTGCCCCCGATGCCGTTCAGCCTGTCGGCGGCTCAGCTCGCCGGACTGACCCGCACGGTACCGGGCATCAGCGCCGTGCACGATGTGCCGATGCCGAAGGGCCGGGGCCTGTTCTTCGCCACCGTGTTTCCGGCGTTGTGGCAGTGGGGGCCGATGAAGAACCTGCGCGGCGCCTACACACTGCTGGAGTTCGGCTGAGAACGCCGGGCGGCCTCAGCTGCTCGCGGGTGCCGGAGAGATTTCCAGCCCGATGTGCACCTTGTCGATCCCACCGCGCACCAGCGAGTGCGGGACGAACCACCAGGCGTGCCACCAGTACCGTTTGACGACGGCGTCATAGACCCGCCGGGTCTCGGACTTGGGCAGCACCCGGGCGACCGCCTCCACGGGATCGCCCTTGGGTTTGCCCAGAACCCCGCACTTTTGGATGGTGACCCGCGGGGTGTTCTTGATGCGCTTGGTTTTCCACGACCCGTCGTCGGTGATGACCCAGAGCCGGTCCCCGACGGGCGCACCCCACACCGGGGTCGGTTTGGGCTTGCCGTCCTTGGTGAACGTCGTGAGCAGCAGGTACTTCTCTCGGTACACATCGGAGAAAGCCGGTGTCGTCATGACCGGATTCTCGCAGCTTTCCCCCGGTCACGCCGGGCATACGCCGCGCTGAAGGCGGCGGGCAGGCTCAGCTCTGGGCGGCCTTCTTGCGTTCGATGTCGGCCAGCGCGGCGGCCAATTCGGCCCGCTCGGCCGCCGAGGTCTCCCAGGCCAGTTTGCGGTTCTTGACCACCTTCGCCGGTGCCCCCACCGCGATCGAGTAGTCCGGGATGACGCCTTTGACCACGGCATGGGCGCCCAGGACGCAACCACGGCCGACGCTGGTGTCACGCAGAATGGTGACCTTGGCGGCGATCCAGGTGTCCGGCCCGATTCGCACCGGGCTCTTGATGATGCCCTGGTCCTTGATCGGCACGGTGATGTCGTCCATCTTGTGGTCGAAGTCGCAGACGTAGCACCAGTCGGCCATCAACACCGAATCCCCGAGTTCGATGTCGAGGTAGGTGTTGATGACGTTGTCGCGGCCCAGCACCACCTTGTCGCCGAGCCGCAGCGACCCCTCGTGCGCCCGGATGGTGTTCTTGTCGCCGATGTGCACCCAGCGGCCGATCTCCATGTAGGACATCTCCGGGGTGGCCTGGATCTCCACACCCTTGCCCAGGAACACCATGCCGCGGGTGATGATGTGCGGGTTGGCCAGCTTGAACTTCAGCAGCCGCCAGTACCGCACCAGATACCACGGCGTGTAGGCCCGGTTGGCCAGCACCCAGCGCAGCGAGGCCAGGGTGAGGAATTTGGCCTGGCGCGGGTCCCGCAGCCGCGAACCCCGCCAGCGTTTGTGGATTGGAGCACCCCACATCGTCGTCATGGCCGGAAAGCCTACGCGAGCGCGTTCTCGCCACGCGCTACCCTCACCTGGACTCGTTCACTGACCGGCCGGGGATTGGGGTTTGCCACTGTGTTGCGGCGACGTGGTGTCCTGGCCGGAATCGCACTGCTGACGGTGGCGGCCGTGCTGGGGGGCTGCGCCAACACCGATTCCTGGGTACAGGCCGCGCCCGCACCGGGCTGGCCGGCTCAATACGCCGACGCCGCCAACAGCAGCCATACCGCCACCGCGGGAGCAGGTGACCTGCAGTTGGACTGGATCCGCTCGGTCAAGGGCGAGCTGGGAGCGCAGCCCGCACTGGGCGCACACGGCTGGATGATGCTCAACGCTCAGACCGAGGCCGGGTGCTCGCTGATGCAGTGGGAGAACGCCGACCGCGGGCGGCAACGCTGGTGCACCCGGCTGCATCAGGGCGGCGGCTTCTTCGGCCCGCTCATCGACGGCTTCGACAACGTCTACGTCGGCCAGCCGGGTGCCATGCTGTCGTTCCCGCCGACGCAGTGGATTCGCTGGCGCGCACCGGTGATCGGCATGCCCTCGACACCACGGATCCTCGGCGACGGCCTGTTGCTGGTGGTGACCCACCTGGGCCAGGTGCTGATTTTCGACGCGCACAGCGGCAACGTCGTGGGAACACCGCTGGACCTGGTGGACGGCATCGACCCCACCGATTTCCGGCGCGGTCTGTCCGACTGCGCGGGCGCGCGACCGGACTGCCCGGTCGCGGCGGCGCCGGCCTTCTCGCCGGTGAGCAACATGGCGGTGGTGAGCGTGTGGCAGCCCGGCGCCAGGGAGTCCGGGCTGGTCGGGCTGCGGTACCACCCCGGCGGCAGCCCGCTGCTCACACAGGAGTGGAGCAGCGACGCCGTGGCGGCCGGGGTGCTGGCCAGCCCCGTCCTGTCCGCCGACGGTGCGACGGTGTACGTCAACGGGCGCGACCAGCGCCTGTGGGCGATCAACGCCGAGGACGGCAAGGCAAAATGGTCCGTGCCGCTGAAGTTCCTGGCCCAAACCCCGCCGGCGGTGACGCCCGGTGGGCTGATCGTCTCCGGCGGCGGGCCCGATACCCAGCTGGTCGCCTTCGCCGACCGCGGCGACTACGCCGAGCAGGTGTGGCGCCGCGAGGACACCGTGCCGCTGTCCTCGTCGAGCCTGGCCACCGACGTGGCCTACACCGTGACCGCCGGTACCAGCCTCGGCCCGTCTGGGCTGTCGCTGCTGGTGTTCGCCCCGACCGACGGCCACACGATCAACAGTTACCCGCTTCCGGAAGCACGCGGCTTTCCGGTAGGCGTGGCGGTCGGCAATGACCGGCGGGTTGCGGTGGCCACCAGCGCCGGGCAGGTGTTCAGCTTCGCTCCCGCCTAGACGGCCAGTGGCGGGATGGCCGACCGCGGCACCTTGACCGAGGTGGCGCCGGCGCTCATCGGCAGCAGTTCGCCGGGCGAGAAGTAGAAGATCACCTCGTCGTTGGTGATGGCGAAATTCTGGTAGTGCGACGGGTCCAGTCCCGAGCCCGACGAGATCAGGACCGCCGGCACGCCGGTCTGGCGTTCCAGGTCGTGCTGCACGATTGGAAAGATCGTGTCCAGCGGCTTGCTGTTGGGCGCGAACAGGGTCTCGAAGGTGATCGGCCTGCGGGTCGTCAGATCGTAGTTGAAGGCCTGATACCAGGTCGATGCCTGCGGGCCGCCGAGGTCCTGGAAGATCTTCAGCACCACGCTCTGGGTGCCTTTGGCCCCTTGGCCCGAGCGGTGCTGTTCGGACGTGGCGTCCATCTCGTAGGGCATGTCCCGCGAGCCGGTCGACTTCGCCACGGTCAGAAACCCGTCGCGGTTCTGGACCAGATAATCGGTCAGGGTCTGCTGGTCGGGATAGTCGACCGGGAACCGCATGTCCAGGGTGTAGCTGGCGGTGGAGGCGTGCACGTGGCATTGCCCGGAGTCCAGCGTGCCGCCCAGTTCGGCGCAGGATGACACCGCTCCCGCCGAGGGAAAGTTCGTCATACCCAGCCAGCCGCCTACTGCACCGCCCGCCACCAGGGCGGCCACCAGAATGCGCATTGTCGGTTTGTCTCGCTTTGTCTCGCCTTGCCGCAGCAAGCTGGAATGGCCCCGAAGCCGTCAGCCTACCGGGCCGGTCACCTCGATGGGCGGCAGACGAACGCAATCGCCCGGGCGGCCTGGCCCGTCCCGATCCGGGTGATCACCACCGACAGGGGCACGTCCCCGCGCAACCGCAGGCGGCGACGCAGACCGTCGGGATCGGCCTGCACGTCGCGCACACCGCGCACCAGGATCTCCAGCGCGCCGCAGCCGCGTGCCGCGAGCACCTGCCGCAGCCGCTTCTCGCTGTAGGGCAACTCCTCGAGGACCTCGAATCCGCGCATGCCGTCCGGCAATTCGGCACCGGAGAGATAGGCGATGTCGGGGTCGAGCTGCCACAGCCGGTGGCGGGCGGCGTACTGGCGGACCAGGCCGGCCCGCACGACCGCGCCGTCGGGGTCGATGATCCAGCGTCCCGCCGGCCGCACGTCGCAGTCGGCTGCCTCGGCGTCGGTGATCTGCTCGCCCCGGTCGAGGAGCACGGCGCGGCGGCGAACGCCGGGTTCGGCCAGGCCGGGCGACCACAGGCAGGCTTCGCGTACCGACGCCCGCCACGAGGTGACTTCGATCTCGCCGTCGAATCCGAGTTGGTGGACCTGCGTGAAATCGATTCCGGGAGCAACCTTTACCACCAGGTGGCGCTCGCGGTAAACCTCGAGCAACCGGTCCAGCGCGGGCTGGTAGTCGGCCGGGTCGAAGCGGCGGCGCCCGCCGCCGCGCCGGCCCGGGTCGGCCAGCACCACCGTGGCGCGGCTGACCGGCCGCAGTGCGTCGGCGCGAACCAGCCCGACCCCGCCCACGTTGTGACGCGCCATCGCCAGCCGTACCGGATCGAGGTCGCTGCCCAGTACCCGATCGGTCGCCTCGGTCAACGCCGCCAGTTCGGTGCCGACCGAACAGGTGACGTCGTGCACGAGCGCCCCCGGTGCCGCGGCGCCGATCCGTTGCGCGCGGTGCCGTGCGACCGGGGCGGCACTGGCCTGCTGCAGCGCCTCGTCGGTGAACAGCCAGCGGGCGGTCTGCGGCAGCTCTGCCAGCTTGGCGGCGGACCGGCGGCGCAGCAGGATGGTCTCGACCAGCGCGGGCGTCCGGTCGCCGTAGCGGCGGCGCAGTGCGGCGATGTCGGCGATGCGGGTGGCGTCGCTGAGCTCGAGGCCCGCGATCTCGGCCTGGGCGGCGCTACCGGCCTCCGAGCACAGGTACCGGACGTCTTCCGGCGTGAAGCCGAAGCCGCCTGTCAGGACGGTTTGACCCCGGTGACCAGCAGGTTGTAGAACCAGCCCTTGGGCACCACCCGGCTGAGCACGTTGGCGTCCACCCAGCTCAGGGTGGTCCAGCTGCCGAACGCGAACTTCGCCCACTTCCAGCCCAGCTTGCCCGGTGGGACGGTCGACTCGAAGGTGCGGACCGGCCACCCGAGCATGGCGGCGGTGAATTCCTCGCTCGCGGTGCGGACTTCGACGGCGCCGGCGTTGGTCGCCATGCGCTCGAGGTCACTGGGCTTGAAGGTGTGCAGGTCGACGATCCACTCCAGGGCAGCGGCCCGCGAGTTCTCGTCGAGCTCTTCCTGGGGCCGGCGCCACGAGCCCATTCCGGGCAGCTTCATCGCCGCGACGGTGGTCTTCCAGGTCAGGTCGGCCAGCCGGCGAGCGTAGAAGTTGCCGACGGTGGTGGGCTCACCGGCGAAGACGAACCGGCCACCAGGCTTGAGCACCCGGACCACCTCGCGCAGCGACAGTTCGACGTCGGGGATGTGGTGCAACACCGCGTGGCCCACGACCAGGTCGAAGGTGTTGTCCTCGTAGGGGATGCCTTCGGCATCGGCGACCCGGCCGTCGACGTCCAGGCCGAGGGCCTGACCGTTGCGAGTGGCCACCTTGACCATGCCGGGCGACAGGTCAGTGACCGAGCCCTTGCGGGCCACCCCGGACTGCATGAGGTTGAGCAGGAAGAAGCCCGTGCCGCAGCCCAGCTCCAGCGCCCGGTCGTACGGCAGGGCCGCCCGCTCGGCTTCGGGCACGATCACATCGAAGCGGCCCCGCGCATAATCGATACAGCGTTCGTCATAGGAGATCGACCACTTCTCGTCGTACTGCTCAGCTTCCCAGTCGTGGTAGAGCACCTGCGCGAGCTTGCTGTCGTGCCGAGCCGCCTCCACCTGTTCGGCGGTCGCGTGCGGGTTCGGCGTCGGGTCCGTACTCGTCATGGTCAGTCAGCCTAACGGCTGGCCGCTCGCCCGCTCAGATCGCTCCCATGAAGCTCGTGGAAAGCGCGTCGAGGGAGTCGCCGGCGAGCCGGCATCTGCGCCCAGCGCGTCGGTGATGGTGTCGAGCACCGCCTGGGGGAATGCTGGTCGGGGGTGGCCGGTCCGGGCGTCCCGTTCCAGCTGACCATCGTCCAGCCGTCGGCGGGGCTGCCCTGCAGGATGGCCTGGCCGGCGTTCGGGGCGGCCCGAGTGTTTCCAGCAGCTGCTGAATCAACAGCAGAAATGGCGGGTTGACCCGCTCGTCGAACACCACCCCGTTCGGAGTGGCCGCAGAGCCCAGCTGTGGCACCAGCACCAACCCGAGCACCCACGCGGCCATGGGCGCGAAATCCCTCGCCGCATGTCCGTCCTCCGCCAGTCAGGACACCCCCCCCCCCCCCCCCCCCCCCCCCCCCCCCCCCCCCCCCCCCCCCCCCCCCCCCCCCCCCCCCCCCCCCCCCCCCCCCCCCCCCCCC
>NZ_JRMK01000048.1:0-27154 GCF_000972925.1 Mycobacterium sp. UM_Kg1
AGATGTGTATAAGAGACAGCTCGAAGACCGTGTGAAGCACCCGCTGTACGGCAAGATCATCCGGACCACCAAGAAGGTCAAGGCGCACGACGAGAACAACACGGCCGGTGTCGGCGACCGCGTGTCGCTGATGGAGACCCGTCCGCTCTCGGCGACCAAGCGGTGGCGCCTGGTCGAGATCCTCGAGAAGGCCAAGTAAAAGCTGTTACGCCGCGGCCCTGACACGCAGTCCATCACTGCGGGTCGGGGCCGCTGCTTATTCCGCCCTTGCGTGTGGAAACCGAATTCGGCTGCACACAAGGCGTGTCCGGCTCGCAAAGCCTGCCGCTTGGCCGCCGGCCCGGTAGTGTCTCAACAGTTCCGGGGGCCGACGACGGAGTGAGCGATGGTGGAGTTCAAGGGCAAGATCAGTCTCGACATCCGGGATTCCGAACCGGACTGGGGTCCGTTCGCCGCGCCGACAGCTCCCGAGGGTGCACCCAACGTGCTGTACCTGGTCTGGGACGACACCGGCATCGCGACCTGGGACTGCTTCGGTGGGCTGGTCGAGATGCCGACCATGAGCCGGATCGCCGCCCGCGGGGTCCGCTTGTCGCAGTTTCACACCACCGCCCTGTGCTCGCCGACCAGAGCGGCGTTGCTGACCGGCCGCAACGCCACCAGTGTCGGGATGGCGACCATCGAAGAGTTCACCGATGGGTTCCCCAACTGCAATGGGCGCATCCCCTACGACACCGCCCTTCTCAGTGAGGTTCTCGCCGAACAGGGCTGGAACACCTTCTGCGTCGGCAAGTGGCACCTGACGCCGCTGGAGGAGTGCAACATGGCGGCCACGCGGCGGCACTGGCCGACCCAGCGGGGCTTCGACCGGTTCTACGGATTCATGGGCGGCGAGACCAATCAGTGGTATCCCGATCTGGTCTACGACAACCATCCGGTCGAGCCGCCCGCCACACCGGAGGACGGCTACCACCTGTCCAAGGACATCGCCGATCGGACGATCGAGTTCATCCGCGACGCGAAGACCGTCGCACCCGACAAGCCCTGGTTCGGCTATGTCTGCCCGGGCGCGGGCCACGCCCCGCACCACGTCTTCGCCGAATGGGCCGATCGCTACGCCGGGCGCTTCGACATGGGCTACGAGAATTACCGCGAGATCGTCCTGGAGAACCAGAAGAAGCTGGGTCTGGTGCCGGCGGACACCGATCTCTCCGAGGTCAACCCCTACGCGGGCGTCACCAGTGCCGACGGTCAGCCGTGGCCGTTCTTGGATATGGTGCGCCCCTGGGAGAGCCTCGATGATTCCGAGAAGCGCCTGTTCGCGCGGATGGCCGAAGTCTTCGCCGGATTCCAGAGTTACACCGACGCACAGATCGGCCGGATCCTGGACTACCTGGAGCAGTCCGGCCAACTCGACAACACCATCGTTGTGGTGATCTCCGACAACGGTGCCAGCGGAGAGGGCGGCCCGAACGGGTCGCCCAACGAGAACAAGTTCTTCAACGGCTACATCGACTCCGTCGAAGAGGCGATGAAGCTCTTCGATCAGCTCGGCGGACCGGAGACCTACAATCACTATCCGGTCGGTTGGGCGATGGCGTTCAACACGCCCTACAAGCTCTACAAGCGCTATGCCTCCCACGAGGGCGGCATAGCCGATCCGGCGATCGTCAGCTGGCCCAAAGGAATCCCCGCACACGGCGAGGTTCGCGACACCTATGTCAATGTGTGCGATGTGACGCCCACGGTCTACGACCTGATCGGCATCGAACCCCCCGCCACCGTGCGAGGTGTCGCCCAACGTCCCCTCGAGGGCGTAAGTTTCAAAGCGGCGCTTACGGATCCGGCCGCGGACACCGGTAAGGACACCCAGTTCTACGCAATGCTGGGTACGCGGGGCATCTGGCACCGCGGCTGGTTCGCCAACACCGTGCATGCCGCGACCCCCTCTGGGTGGAGCCACTTCGACGACGACCGGTGGGAGCTCTATCACCTGACCGAAGACCGCAGCCAGTGCCACGACCTGGCGGCCGAGCACCCGGAGAAACTCGAAGAGCTCAAGCAGTTGTGGTTCGCCGAAGCGGAACGCTACAACGGGCTTCCGCTGTCGGACCTGAACATCATCGAGATGACGGGCCGGCAGCGGCCGTACCTGTCGGGCGACCGCACCGCCTACACCTATTTCCCGAACACCGCCGAGGTGCCCTTGGGAGCCTGTGTGGAGATCCGCGGGCGATCGTTCTCGGTGTTGGCGCGCGTCACGGTGGATTCCGCCGCCGCCGAGGGTGTGCTGTTCAAGCAGGGCGCACGGCACGGCGGCCACGCGCTGTTCGTCCAGGACGGCAAGCTGCACTACGTCTACAACTTCCTCGGCGAGCGTGAGCAGTGGCTGTCCTCGGCCGATCCGATTCCGTTGGGAGACCACATCTTCGGCGTCCGATTTGAGCGCACCGGCACCGTCGAGGGCAGCCACACCCCGGTGGGCGACACCGCGCTCTACATCGACGACACCGTGGTGGCCACCCTGACCGGGATGCTCGCCCAGCCGGGCGCCTTCGCGCTGGCCGGGGGCGGTGTCAGCGTGGGGCGCAACACCGGCCAAGCCGTGTCGTCGGCGTATCGCGCTCCGTTCGGCTTCACCGGGGGAACCATCGCGGATGTGGCTGTGGATGTCAGCGGCGAGCCGTACCTGGATGTGAGGAAGAGCATCGCCGCCGCATTCGCCCGGGACTGACGCCGTGCTGACCGAACTCGTCGACATCCCGGCCGGGGTGTTCCGGATGGGTTCGACCAGCTTCTACCCCGAAGAGGCGCCGATCCACAGTGTGGCGGTGCAGCCGTTCGCGATGGAACGCCATCCGGTCACCAACGCCCAGTACGCCGCGTTCGTCGCGGCAACCGGCTATGTGACCGTCGCCGAACAGCAACTCGACCCGGCGCGCTACGGCGATGCGCAGCCGGGTGCCTTGGTCTTCACCCCGACAGCGGGGCCTGTTGACCTGCGGGACTGGCGGCAGTGGTGGCGGTGGGTGCCCGGCGCGAACTGGCGGCGCCCGCTGGGCCCGCACAGCAGCGTCGAGGACAAGCCCGATCACCCGGTGGTGCAGGTGGCCTACCCCGACGCGGCGGCGTACGCGCGGTGGGCGGGGCGGCGGCTGCCCACCGAAGCCGAATGGGAGTACGCCGCTTCGGCCGGTGCAGCGACCACCTATCCGTGGGGCGAGGAGGAGAAGCCCGGCGGGGCCCTGATGGCCAACACCTGGCAGGGCGCCTTCCCGCACCGCAACGACGGTGCCCTGGGCTGGTCCGGGACATCGCCCGTGGGCGCCTTTGCCGCCAACGCCTGGGGACTGCTCGACATGATCGGCAACGTCTGGGAGTGGACGACCACCGTCTTCTCGGCCCATCACCGCCTCGATGCGCCGCCGAGTGCCTGCTGCGCACCGGCCGCTGCCGGCGACCCCACCGTCAGCCAGACCCTCAAGGGCGGCTCGCACCTGTGCGCGCCCGAGTACTGCCACCGCTACCGGCCCGCCGCCCGATCGCCGCAGGCGCAGGACACCGGCACCAGCCATATCGGGTTTAGGTGCTGCACCCCTGGGGGGTCGGCCAGCAATTTGGCGTCTGGCGATACGTCGCCTAAGCTCTAGGGGTTGCCATGTGCAGACCTCGGCTGGCGTGAGTTGGCCCTGCGTGCCCTTCGGCAATAAAGAAGACCATGCACGACCGGGGAGATTCCGGCATGCCGTTTGTCATGTCGCGCGTCGTCCCAACTACTGAGGAGATCTGGTGATTCAGCAGGAATCGCGGTTGAAGGTCGCCGACAACACCGGCGCCAAGGAGATCTTGTGCATCCGGGTGCTCGGCGGCTCGTCGCGGCGATACGCCGGCATCGGTGATGTCATCGTCGCGACTGTCAAGGACGCCATCCCGGGCGGCAACGTCAAACGGGGCGACGTTGTGAAGGCCGTCGTGGTGCGCACCGCCAAGGAGCGTCGCCGCGCCGACGGCAGCTACATCAAGTTCGACGAGAACGCGGCCGTCATCATCAAGGCCGACAACGACCCCCGTGGAACTCGCATCTTCGGGCCGGTCGGCCGTGAGCTGCGGGAGAAGCGGTTCATGAAGATCGTCTCGCTGGCACCGGAGGTGTTGTAGATGAAGGTCCACAAGGGCGACACCGTCCTGGTCATCGCCGGTAAGGACAAGGGCGCCAAGGGCAAGGTCCTGCAGGCGTTCCCCGCCCGCAACCGGGTGCTGGTCCAGGGCGTCAACCGGATCCGCAAGCACGTCGCGAACTCGGCCAACCAGGCCGGTGCCTCCTCGGGCGGGATCGTCACCCAGGAGGCTCCGATCCACGTCTCCAACGTGATGGTCGTCGACTCCGACGGACAGCCCACCCGGATCGGTTACCGGGTGGACGCCGAGTCCGGCAAGAAGGTTCGCGTCTCCAAGCGCAACGGCAAGGACATCTAGAGATGACGACTGCAGAAAAGATCCAGCCTCGGCTGAAGGTGCGCTACCGCGACGAGATCCGGGACGCGCTCAACAAAGAGTTCAACTACGCCAACGTGATGCAGATCCCGGGCGTGGTGAAGGTCGTGGTGAACATGGGCGTCGGTGAAGCCGCCCGGGACGCCAAGCTGATCAACAACGCGGTCAACGACCTGGCCGCGATCACCGGCCAAAAGCCGGAGATCCGCAAGGCCCGGCTGTCCATCGCCCAGTTCAAGCTGCGCGAGGGCATGCCGATCGGTGCCCGGGTCACCCTGCGCGGTGACCGGATGTGGGAGTTCCTGGACCGGCTCACCTCGATCGCGCTGCCGCGTATCCGCGACTTCCGCGGGCTTTCGCCCAAGCAGTTCGATGGGTCCGGCAACTACACCTTTGGGCTCGCCGAGCAGTCGATGTTCCACGAGATCGACGTGGACTCCATCGACCGCCCGCGGGGGATGAACATCACTGTCGTCACCTCGGCGACCAACGACGACGAAGGGCGAGCGCTACTGCGGGCTCTCGGCTTTCCGTTCAAGGAGAACTGACCACAATGGCTAAGAAAGCGTTGGTTATCAAGGCGGCTCGCAAGCCCAAGTTCGCGGTGCGCGCCTACACCCGCTGCAACAAGTGCGGCCGCCCGCGTGCGGTGCTCCGGAAGTTCGGCCTGTGCCGAATCTGCCTGCGCGAAATGGCGCACGCCGGCGAGCTGCCCGGTGTGCAGAAGAGCAGCTGGTGAGGGTGGAGGAGCAGCCTAAATGACTATGACGGATCCGATCGCGGACTTCCTGACCCGTCTGCGGAACGCCAACTCGGCGTACCACGACGAGGTGACCCTGCCGCACTCGAAGATCAAGGCCAACATCGCCGAGATCCTCAAGCGCGAGGGTTACATCACCGACTACCACGTCGAAGACGCCCGGGTGGGCAAGTCACTGGTGGTCAACCTCAAGTACGGCCCGAACCGCGAGCGCAGCCTCGCCGGTCTGCGCCGGGTGTCCAAGCCGGGCCTGCGGGTCTACGCAAAGTCGACCAACCTGCCTCGGGTGCTCGGCGGCCTGGGCGTGGCGATCATCTCCACGTCCTCGGGTCTGCTCACCGACCGTCAGGCGGCCAGGCAGGGCGTGGGCGGCGAAGTCCTCGCGTACGTGTGGTGAGGGAGTAGCAGACATGTCGCGTATTGGTAAGCAGCCGGTCCCGGTTCCCGCCGGGGTCGACGTGACCATCGATGGTCAGAACGTATCGGTCAAGGGGCCCAAGGGCACCCTCGAGCTCACCGTGGCGGAGCCGATCAGCGTCGCCCGCAACGACGACGGCGCTCTCGTGGTGACCCGCCCGGACGACGACCGGCGCAACCGGTCGCTGCACGGCCTGAGCCGCACCCTGCTGGCCAACCTGGTCACCGGGGTGTCCGAGGGCTACGTCCGCAAGATGGAGATCTTCGGCGTCGGCTACCGCGTCGCGCTCAAGGGCAGTGACCTGGAGTTCGCGCTGGGTTACAGCCACCCGGTACTGATCAAGGCTCCGGAGGGCATCACCTTTGCGGTGGAGACGCCCACCAAGTTCTCGGTCTCGGGCATCGACAAGCAGAAGGTCGGCCAGATCTCGGCGAACATCCGCCGCCTGCGTCGCCCCGACCCCTACAAGGGCAAGGGCGTGCGCTACGAGGGTGAGCAGGTTCGCCGCAAGGTCGGAAAGACAGGTAAGTAGTCATGGCGCAATCACAGACGGGCACCCCGGACCGCAAACCCGTCGGGCAGAACATCTCCGAGGTTCGGCGCACGCACCGTATCCGTCGGCACGCGCGGTTGCGCAAGAAGGTCGCCGGCACCGCCGAGCGTCCCCGGCTGGTGGTGCACCGCTCTTCGCGGCACATTCACGTGCAGCTGGTCGACGACTTGGCCGGCCACACGGTGGCAGCGGCGTCGTCGATCGAGGCCGACGTGCGGGCTGTGGACGGCGACAAGAAGGCCCACAGTGTGCGGGTCGGACAGCTGATCGCCGAGCGCGCCAAGGCCGCCGGCGTGCAGGACGTGGTGTTCGACCGCGGTGGCTACACCTACGGCGGCCGGATCGCTGCGTTGGCCGACGCGGCGCGCGAGGGCGGATTGAACTTCTGATGACTGACGTGAAGATGACTGGAAGGACCGCATGATGGCGGAGCAGCCGACAGGGGCCTCCTCGGCAGGTCCCGACACGGGCAGCCGCAGCGAGGGACGCGACAACCGCGACAACCGGGGTGGCCGCGGTGGCCGCGACGGCGGCCGCGGTGGTCGCGACAACCGCGACGGCGACAAGAGCAACTACCTGGAGCGCGTGGTCGCGATCAACCGGGTCTCCAAGGTGGTCAAGGGCGGTCGCCGGTTCAGCTTCACCGCGCTGGTGATCGTCGGCGACGGCCACGGACTGGTCGGCGTCGGCTACGGCAAGGCCAAGGAAGTTCCGGCCGCGATCGCCAAGGGTGTCGAGGAGGCCCGCAAGGGCTTCTTCCGGGTGCCGCTGATCGGTGGCACCATCACCCACCCGGTGCAGGGTGAAGCCGCCGCCGGCGTGGTGTTCCTGCGCCCGGCCAGCCCCGGTACCGGTGTGATCGCCGGTGGTGCGGTGCGCGCGGTGCTGGAATGCGCCGGGGTGCACGACATCCTGTCCAAGTCGCTGGGCAGCGACAACGCGATCAACGTGGTGCACGCCACCGTTGCCGCGCTGAAGATGCTGCAGCGTCCCGAAGAGGTGGCGGCCCGGCGTGGCCTGCCCATCGAAGATGTTGCGCCGGCCGCGATGCTCAAGGCTCGTCGCGAGAGCGATGCTCTGGCTGCCGCCGCTGCGCGGGAAGGCACGGCATAACCATGGCAAACCTGAAGATCACCCAGGTCCGCGGCACCATCGGTGCACGCTGGAAGCAGCGCGAGAGCCTGCGTACCCTGGGCCTGCGCAAGATCCGCCAGTCGGTGGTGCGTGAGGACAACCCCCAGACCCGTGGCCTGATCCGGGTTGTTCACCACCTCGTGCATGTGGAGGAAGCCGAATGACCATCAAGCTGCACGACCTGCGCCCGGCGCCCGGGTCGAACACCAAGAAGACCCGTGTCGGTCGCGGTGAGGGCTCCAAGGGCAAGACCGCTGGCCGCGGCACCAAGGGCACCAAGGCGCGCAAGAACGTGCCGGTCGCATTCGAGGGTGGGCAGATGCCGATCCACATGCGGTTGCCCAAGCTGAAGGGGTTCCGTAACCGGTTCCGCACCGAGTACGAGGTCGTCAATGTCGGCGACATCAACCGGCTGTTCCCCGAGGGCGGCACCATCGGCCTCGACGAGCTGGTCGCCAAGGGTGCTGTTCGCAAGAACACGCTGGTCAAGGTGCTTGGCGACGGCAAGCTGACGGTCAAAGCCGACGTCACCGCGCACAAGTTCAGCGGCAGCGCTCGCGACAAGATCACCGCGGCCGGAGGCACCGCCACCGAGCTGTAAGGCTTGCCGCTGCGCGAGCAGTCACAGAATCGCACTCCACCATTCGGTGGGGTGCGATTCTGCGTCTGGTCGCCGTCCCGCAGGCCGCCGGTAGGCTCGAATCCATGTTCTCTCTGCTGCCCGGGGTACCCGGGATCGACGGCCTGCGCGGCGTTGCGCGCCGCCTCGACACCGCCCGCCACCACGGCGTGCCCAACGGCGTCATCCTCGAACTCGACCTACAAGAGCTTCCCCACGAGACCAGCGCCTTTGACCCGCTGGCGCTGATCCGTTCCGGTGGCCGACCGCCGGTGCTGCGCGACGTGGTGGCCGCGATCCACCGTGCGGCACAAGACCCTCGGGTGGCGGGATTGATCGCACGGGTACAGCTGTCGGCGGCCGCCGCCGGACCGGTGCAGGAGCTTCGGGCCGCGGTCGCCGAATTCACCGCCGTCAAGCCGTCCGTGGCCTGGGCCGAGACCTATCCGGGCACGCTGTCGTACTACCTGGCGTCGGCGTTCGGAGAGATCTGGATGCAGCCGTCGGGCACCGTCGGGCTGGTCGGTTTCGCCACCAGCGCGACCTTCCTGCGAACCGCCCTGGACAAGGCCGGTATCGAGGCACAGTTCGTCGCGCGCGGTGAGTACAAGTCCGCGGCCAACCTTTTCACCCAGGACTCCTACACCGATGCGCACCGCGAGGCCGACACCGCGTTGGTGCAGAGCCTGCACGCGCAGGTGCGTGCGGCGGTCGCCGAATCCCGCAAGCTCGACGCCGGCGTCGTCGATGCCCTGGCCGACAAGGCGCCGCTGTTGCGCGACGACGCGCAGCGATCGGGGCTGATCGACCGGATCGGTTTCCGCGACCAGGCCTACGACCGGATCGCCGAACTCACCGGCGCCGGGGACATGGCCGGCGCCGACGACGACGCGCCGCCGCGCCTGTACCTGACGCGCTACGCGCATGCCACCACGCCCGGGGCGGGCCCGCCGTTGCCGGGACGCAAACCCAAACCGGTGATCGCCGTGGTGACGGTGGCGGGGGCGATCGTCAGCGGCTCGGGCGGACCACCGCTGTCGCCGCTGGGCAGCCGCAGCGTGGGCGGTGACACCATCGCCGCGGCGCTGCGGGAGGCGGCCGCCGACGATGACGTGGTCGCGATCGTGTTGCGGGTCGACAGTCCGGGAGGTTCGGTCACCGGTTCGGAAACCATCTGGCGGGCCGTGCAGCAGGCACGTGCTGCCGGCAAACCGGTGGTGGCTTCGATGGGCGCGGTCGCCGCATCCGGCGGCTACTACATCTCCGCCGGTACGGATGCCATCGTGGCCAATCCGGGCACCATCACCGGATCCATCGGTGTGGTGACCGGCAAGTTGGTGGCCCGTGCTCTCAAGGACCGGCTGGGGGTGGGCAGCGATGCGGTGCGCACCGGCGCCAACGCCGACGCCTGGTCGATGGACGCGCCTTTCACCGCCGAACAGCAGGGGCAGGTGGAGACCGAGGCAGATCTGTTCTACGACGACTTCGTCGCCCGGGTGGCGCAGGGCCGCAACCTGTCCACCGAAGAGGTCGACGCGGTGGCGCGCGGGCGGGTGTGGACCGGCGCGGACGCGGCCGAGCGCGGGCTGGTCGACGAACTGGGCGGGTTGCGCACGGCGGTCCGCCGCGCGAAGGTGCTGGCCGGACTCGATGCGGATGCGCAGGTCCGCACCGCGTCGTATCCGGGCTCGTCGTGGTGGGAATTCATCCGGCCGCGCCCGTCGTCGCAGCCGGCGGCGGCGGTCTCCGATGCGGTCGGCGGGATGCTGGTGCGCTCTGTGGTCGGAGTGGTCGAGCACATCGAACGCTCGGTCAACGGTGCGCAGGTGCTGTGGCTGGGGGAGTCGCGCTGGTAAGGCGCGCTGATGGCAGCCTGATCAGGCCTGTCGGCGGGCCCCGAGGGCGTGGTGGAACACTGCCTGGCGCAGCGCGAGTTCGCGCGGGTCGCTGTGCAGGTGAAAGCCCAGGCGGTTCATCACGTAGGAGTAGCCGATCGACGTGTCGGGATCGGCGAACCCGAACGAACCGCCGAAACCCGGTGTGCCATAGGCCTTGTCGGAAGAACCGAAAACGGTGCCGAACGCCGGTTTGGACAAGCCCAGATTGAACACCAGCTGCACGCCCAACACCTTGTCGCGTTCCCCGCGCGACGGCGGTGCGGGCATAGCGGCGAGTTCATCGCGCACGTCCTGGCGCAGCGGCAGGGCGGGGGCCGCGCCGGCGGCGGCGCCGTAGAGTTGCGCGATCGCCCTGGCGGTGCCGATCCCGTTGGCAGACGGGATTTCCACGGCGCGTACGTCGTCGCGGTTGTAGTCGCCGTCCCACGGTTTGATGTCGCGCGGAAGCGAGCTGGCCCGCCCCAGCAGACCGAACGGATTGAGCAGGGCGGCCACCAGAGCGGCGGGCATCACCGACAGGTGCAGGAGGGACTCCGCGCGTTTCCACTGGTGCAACAGCGCAACCTGGTCGCGGGCCACCGAAGAGGGCAGCCCGATGTGCAGGTCCAGCCCGAGTGGCCGGGCGATCTCCTCGGCGAAGAAGCGGCCCAGGGTGCGTCCGGCGGGGTCGGTGCGGCGGATGAGTTCGGATTCGTACCAGCCCAAGGTGACCGCGTGATAGCCGTGGCGGGTTCCCGGCGCCCAGCGGGGCCGCTGAGCCGCCAGCAGGGGGGCCAGTCGGTCCGGGGCCGCCACGTCGGCCAGCGCCGGGGCCGGTTTGAGTGCGCTCAGGCCCGCCTGGTGCCCGAGCAGCTGGCGTACCGTGATGTCGCCCTTGCCCGCTTGGGCGAACTCCGGCCAGTGGGCGGCCACCTTGTCGTCGTAACCGAAAAGGCCCCGCGACACCGCCAGCGCCACGGCCAACGCCGCCACGCCTTTGGTGCTCGAGAAGACATTGACCATGGTGTCGGGTCGCCACGGTGCGCGGCTGTGGCCGTCGCGATAACCACCCCACAGGTCAACGACTTTGACGCCGTCGCGGTAGACCGCCAGGGCGGCGCCCACTTCGTTGCCACGGGCGAAGTTGTCCCGGAAGGCGTCGGCGACCTTGCCGAAACCCTCATCGACGTCGCCGCCGATCAGGTCGTGCGGAACCGCGACTTTGAGCACCATGGGGCCGTTATACCGTTGCCGGAAGCCGGCCAGCGGCCGAATCGCGGATTCACCGCCCCGAGGGCGCCGGCCGCCAGCAGTCAGGTGCGAATCGCCTCGATCGCAACCGAATTACGCAGCCGCGCCACGATGTCGCCGTCGGGAAAGCTGCGACCGTAGGCGGCGAACACCGCTTCGCGGGAGCGTTCGCTCACCTTCCACCCGCGCTGGCTCAGATAGCTGCCCACCGGATTACGCTCGCCCGGGTACACCAGGCTGGCGATGTCGAGGTCCAGGCCCTGAGCGGCGAACCGCTGACCCAGGGACTGGTTCGAGCCGCTGAGCGCGGCGCCGCCGTCGGGGTGGAATTCGGTCGCCAGCCTGCTGCCCGGGGCGCTCAGCGCGGTGATGTGGTCGAACAACCGGTCCTGTGCGTCCGGGGGCAGATAGACCAGCAGCCCCTCGGCGATCCACGCGGTGGGCTGCATCGGGTCAAAACCACGTTCGCGCAAGGCCGCCGGCCAGTCGTCGCGCAGATCGACCGCCACGGCCCGGCGATCGGCGCTCGGCTGCGCGCCCAGTGCGGCCAGCGTGCGCGTCTTGAACTCGATGACCTCCGGTTGATCGATCTCATAGACCACGCTGGGTTGCGGCCAGTCCAACCGGTAGGCCCGGGAATCCAGTCCGGCGGCCAGGATCACGAACTGCCGGATCCCAGCGGCCGCGGCGTCCCGGAAGAAGTCGTCGAAGAACCGGGTGCGCACCGCCATCACTGCCGTCATCGGCTCAGCGGCGGCCTTGGCCTCCGCGGCCACCGCCGGCTCCAGGGCGCCGTCAACCATCTTGGTGAAGAAGTCGACGCCCACCGCGCGCACGAGCGGGGCCGCGAACGGGTCCGAGATGATGGCGTCCGGCTCCGCGGTGGCCAGCGCACGGGCGGCGGCGACCATGGTGGCGGTGGTGCCCACGCTGGAGGCCAGATCCCAGCTGTCGTTGTCACTGCGCGCCACGGTCGTCAGCCTCGCCCCGCGCCGCTGGCGGCGTCCATGTCCGCGCCGGAGGGCAGGTCGGCGGGGTTGAGTTCGGTAGGTGCCATCACGGTCTACGTCCTCTCTGCCGGTCGGATCAGCCCGGAAAACTTACTTAGCGCGTTTAACGAGCTAGGGGCGACTGTACGCCGCCGGCCTGACTGCGCGCTGGCAGTGCCGCCAAGGCCAGCCCGCCCCCTCGTGCTGAGCTGTTAGTCTCGTAGACTGCTGACGCGCCAAAGTCACGCGTGGCCCCGCCATGACGGGCCGCCACGCGGACGCGACAACGCAGGACTTACCCAGGACTAACCGGGGCTGGGACAGAACAGCCCATTGGAACGCCGCGACCGGACCTCGGCTGCGCAGGAGGAGAAGAGTGTTCTCGGCTTTCATCTCAGCGCTGCGGACGGTCGACCTGAGGCGCAAGATCTTGTTCGCGCTGGGCATCATCGTGGTGTACCGGCTGGGAGCCGCCATCCCATCGCCCGGCGTCGACTACCAGAACGTGCAGCAGTGCATCAAGGAAGTCAGCGGTGGTGACGCCGCGCAGGTCTACTCGCTGATCAACCTGTTCTCCGGCGGCGCGCTGCTCCAGCTGACGGTGTTCGCCATCGGCGTGATGCCCTACATCACCGCCAGCATCATCGTCCAGCTGCTGACGGTGGTGATTCCGCGCTTCGAGGAACTGCGTAAAGAAGGCCAGTCCGGCCAGAACAAGATGACGCAGTACACCCGCTACCTGACGGTCGCGCTGGCTATTCTGCAGGCCACCAGCATCGTGGCGCTGGCCGCCAACGGCGGACTGTTGCAGACCTGCAGCCTGCGTCACGACATCATCGCCGACCACAGCATCTTCACCCTGATGGTCATCGTGCTGGTGATGACCTCCGGCGCGGTGCTGGTGATGTGGCTCGGTGAGCTCATCACCGAGCGCGGCATCGGCAACGGCATGTCGCTGCTGATCTTCGTCGGTATCGCCGCGCGCATTCCGATCGAAGGCAAGACCATCCTGGACTCCCGCGGCGCCGTGGTGTTCACCATGGTCCTGTTGGCCGCGCTGGCCATCGTCGTCGGCGTGGTCTTCGTCGAGCAGGGGCAGCGCCGTATTCCGGTGCAGTACGCCAAGCGGATGGTCGGCCGGCGCATGTACGGCGGCACCTCGACCTACCTGCCGCTGAAGGTCAACCAGGCCGGCGTCATCCCGGTCATCTTCGCCTCGTCGCTGATCTACATTCCCCAGTTGATCACCCAGTTGGTGCACAGTGGCAGTGGCGGACCCGGCAACGGGTGGTGGGACAAGTTCGTCAGCACCTACCTGTCGGATCCGTCGAACTTCGTTTACATCGCCCTGTACTTCGGCCTGATCATCTTCTTCACGTACTTCTACGTGTCGATCACGTTCAACCCCGATGAGCGTGCCGACGAGATGAAGAAGTTCGGCGGCTTTATTCCGGGCATCCGGCCGGGCCGCCCCACCGCGGATTACCTGCGCTACGTGCTCAGCCGGATCACCCTGCCGGGCTCGATCTACCTGGGCGTCATCTCGGTGCTGCCCAACCTGTTCCTGCACATGGGCAGCTCGGGCACCGTTCAGAACCTGCCCTTCGGCGGCACCGCGGTGCTGATCATGATCGGCGTGGGTCTGGACACGGTGAAGCAGATCGAGAGCCAGCTCATGCAGCGCAACTACGAAGGGTTCCTCAAGTGAGAGTCGTACTTCTGGGACCGCCGGGAGCAGGCAAGGGCACCCAGGCGGCGAAGCTCTCGGAGAAGCTGGGCGTCCCTCAGATCTCCACCGGCGATCTGTTCCGGCACAACATTGCCGAGGGCACCGAGCTGGGCAAGCAGGCCAAGCGGTACCTCGATGCCGGCGACCTGGTTCCGCCGGAGCTGACCAACGCCCTGGTCGAAGATCGGCTGGACCAGCCTGATGCCGCCAACGGCTTCATCCTGGACGGCTACCCCCGCTCGGTGGAGCAGGCCGAGGCCTTGCACGCCATGCTGGAAAGCCGTCAGACCAAGCTGGATGCGGTCCTCGAGTTCCGGGTGACCGAGAGCGAACTGCTCAAGCGGCTCAAGGAACGTGGTCGCGCCGATGACACCGCTGAGGTCATTCACAATCGGATGATGGTCTACCGGGAAGAGACCACGCCCTTGTTGGACTACTACCAGGACGAGCACGACCTGCACGTCGTGGATGCGCTCGGCACGCTCGATGAGGTGTTCACGCGCGCCCTGAACGCCCTGGGACAGTAGTGATCGGTCTGCCGAAGCGGCGCAAGGCGGTGCCGCATCGCAGCCCAGGCGAGCTCGACGCGATGGCCGCGGCCGGCGCCGTCGTCGCGGCCGCACTGTCGGCGGTCCGCGAGGCCGCCGCGGTCGGGGTGTCCACCCTGCAACTGGACGAGATCGCCGAATCGGTGATCCGCGACGCGGGCGCCACTCCGTCGTTCCTGGGCTACCACGGGTTCCCGGCGTCGATCTGCAGCTCGGTCAATGACCGGGTGGTGCACGGCATCCCCGCGGCCACCGAGCTGCTGGCCGACGGTGATCTGGTGTCCATCGACTGCGGAGCGATCCTGGACGGCTGGCACGGCGACGCCGCCATCACCTTCGGTATCGGCACCCTGTCGGTCGCCGACGAGGACTTGTCCGCGGCGACCCGCCAGGCGATGGAGGCCGGGATCGCGGCGATGGTGGTGGGCAACCGGCTCAGTGACGTCTCGCACGCCATCGAAACCGGCGCCCGGGCCGCATCCGCGCAGTTCAAGCGCTCATTCGGTATCGTCGCCGGCTACGGTGGCCACGGCATCGGCCGCCAGATGCACATGGACCCCTTCCTGCCCAACGAGGGATCGCCCGGCCACGGCCCGCTGCTGGTAGCCGGGTCGGTGCTTGCAATCGAGCCGATGCTGACCCTGGGGACCGACCAGACCGTCATCCTCGAAGACGAGTGGACGGTCGTCACCGCCGACGGGTCGCGCGCGGCGCACTGGGAGCACAGTGTCGCGGTGACCGAGGACGGGCCACGGATCCTGACCAGACCGGTCACCCCCACCGGCGCATAACCCCGCCCGCGGGCGCAGGCCGGCGCCGCCACCGGCGTGAGGCGTCAGGCCTTTGAGGTGTCAGGTGTAGCCCAGGGCCGAGTTCTCCAGCCGGATCCGGACCCGCAGCAGCGCGGCGTTGGCGAGGGTGAACAGCAGTGCCGTCAGCCACGCGGTGTGGATCAACGGCAGCGCCACCCCTTCGAGGACCACGGCCACATAGTTGGGATGGTGCAGCCACCGATACGGCCCGCGCTGCACCAGGGGAACACCGTCCAACACGATCACCCGGGTGTTCCAGCGCCGGCCCAGCGTCGCCACACACCACCAGCGCAACAGCTGGCTCAACGCGGCCAAGGCCAGCATCGGCCAGCCCAGCCATCCGATGAACGGGCGGTGCAGAAACCACACCTCGGCCACACAGCCCACAAGCAGCCCGGAGTGCAGTGCCACCATGGCGGGGTAGTGGCCCGCGCCGAACTCCTTGCCGCCGCGGGCGAAGGCCCACTTGGCATTCGACGTCGACACCGCGAGCTCGACCAGGCGCTCCAGCCCGACCGCCAGGATCAGCAGGTAATACATCCGGCTACCAGCCGAGCAGTACGAGCTCGGAACAGAATCCGGGCCCCATCGCGACCATCAGGCCGAACGAGCCGGGCGGCGGCGGCTCGGCCACGGTGGCCCGCAGCACATCCAGTACCGAGGCCGATGACAGATTCCCGTTCTCGCGCAGCGATGTCCGGGTGCGGTCGAGCGCTTTGGCAGGCAGGTCCAGCACGTTTTGGACCGCCTCGATGACCTTGGGACCGCCGGGATGGCAGACATAGGTGGACAGATCCTCGGCGCGCAGGCCGCAGTCGGCGAGGAAGTTGTGGACGTCGTCGGCCAGGTACTTCTCCACCACGGTGGTGACCTCGACCGACAGTTTGATCCGGAAGCCGTCGGTGCCGATGTCCCAGCCCATCACGTCCTGGCTGTCGGGGTAGAGCCGGCTGCGGGTCGCCAGGATGCGCGGCATGTTCGCCCCGGCGGGCCGCCGGTTCGCGCCGGTGGCGATCACGGCGGCCGCGCCGTCACCGAAGAGGCTGGCGGCCACGAAGTTCGGTATCGAGCGATCGTCGCGCTGGATGGTCAGTGAGCACAGTTCGACCGCGAGCAACGCCGCCACCCCGTCGGGATACGCACGCAGATAGTCATACATCCGAGCCACCCCGGCGGCCCCGGCGACGCAGCCCAGCCCGAAAAGCGGGACCCGTTTGACGTCGGGCCGCAACCCGACTCTGGCCGCCAGGCGGGCCTCCAGGGTCGGTACGGCCAGGCCGGTCACCGTCGTGGACACCACGACGTCGACGTCGGCCGGCTCGATGTGTGCGGCGTCCAGAGCGGCCCGCAGCGCTTGCTCGCCGAGGTCGAGGGCGACCTCGATGAAGGTGTCGTTGGCCTCGGTGAACCCGCTCAATTCGGCGTAGCGGGACAGGGGCAGCGCCAGGTGGCGGGA
Source organism: Mycobacterium sp. UM_Kg1 (assembly GCF_000972925.1). NCBI lineage: Bacteria > Bacillati > Actinomycetota > Actinomycetes > Mycobacteriales > Mycobacteriaceae > Mycobacterium > Mycobacterium sp. UM_Kg1. Next base: position 16,641 of record NZ_JRMK01000048.1, read on the forward strand.
GGTGACGCCGCTGGCCTCGAAGAACCGCCGAAACTCGGGGCCGGCGAAGTCGCCCAGTGCCTGGGCGGATTCGTCCTGGCTGTATCGGTGGGACGGGAACTCAACGGCTACGGCTGCGAGCGACGGCGCGGTCATATCTGCTCAGTGTGCCGTGAGGAAGTGCTCGATGGTTCATTTTCGGCTATGACAGCGAACCTTTTTCCCTGATCGGTTGCCTTATGCGCCGCGTTCTGCGACGAATGCGCCCGAAGGCGGATATCCCGGATTGGCGCACACCGTCATGGCCACGCGGCGCAGTGCGGTAAGAAAAGGACGTGGCAGCTTCCCCTGCGTCCGGCGACGCCGATCCGATCGCCCTGGCGCGAGCCAACTGGGAGCGGGCCGGCTGGGGCGACGTCGCCGACGGGATGGTGGCGGTGACATCGGTGATGCGGGCCCACCAGATTCTGCTGGCCCGGGTGGAGGCGACGCTGCGTCCGTACGACTTGAGCTTCTCCCGATTCGAGCTGTTGCGGTTGTTGGCGTTCAGCCGCTCCGGTGCACTGCCGATCACCAAAGCCTCCGACCGGCTGCAGGTCCACGTCACCAGCGTCACGCATGCCATCCGGCGATTGGAGGCCGCTGGTCTGGTCGAGCGGCTGCCGCACCCGACCGACGGCCGCACCACTCTGGTGTCCATCACCGAACTGGGACGCACGACTGTCGCCGATGCGACGGCAAGCCTCAACGCCCAGGTGTTCGCCGATATCGGTATGTCGCTGGAGGAATCGCGGGCGTTGTCGTCGGCCATCGAGACGCTGCGCCGCAACGCCGGCGATTTCTAGCGGACGCCGTGGGACGCTAACCGGCGAATTCTCGCGCTGTCGGCGCGGGGATCGGGATGGTGGCGGTCACGGCGGTGCCCGCTCCGGGACGCGACCGGATGTTGAGCCGCCCACCGACCAACTCGGCGCGCTCAGCCATCGACAGCACCCCGTAGCCGCCCATCTCGTCGCCGCCCACCGGGTGCTCGAAGGTGTCGAAACCGACCCCGTCGTCGACGATCTCCAGCCGCGCGGTGTCGGGATCGGCGGTTATCGTGAAACTCAGCCGGACCGTCGTCGCGGCCGCGTGTTTGACGACGTTCTGCAGGCCCTCCTGAGCGATGCGGTACAGCGCCAGCTCGATGTGCTCGGGCAGCCGGGTCTCGGCCAGTTCCAGCTCTATCGTCAGTTGTGGGATGGACTGGGCCAGGCTGGCCAGGCCGCCCGTCAGGCCCAGGTCGTCGAGGACCGGCGGCCGCAGCCCGCTGATCGCCACGCGGGTCTCCTGCAGCGTCAGCCCGGCGAGTTCACGCGCGGCCTCCAGCTGCACCGACGCCTCGTCCGGGTCGCTGCCGACCGCACGCGCGGCGGCGTCCAGCCGATAGGACAGCGTCACCAGCCGCTGCGAGATCCCGTCGTGGATGTCACCGGCCAGCCGGCGCCGCTCGATCTCCTGGGCCTGGATGACCTGTTCGACGAAGAGCTCGTGGGCCCGTTCGCGCGCCACCAGCTGCCGGTGCAGCCGGGCCTGGTGCATGGCACCGGCGATCAGCCGGCCGATCACCCGCAGGAGCTCGACGTCGCCGGCGGTGAACTCGCGGCGCCGCACGGTGTGCACATTGAGCACCCCGACCAGCCCGCCCGGATCGGTCTCCATGGGCACCGACACCATCGAGGTGAAGTCGCGCCCCCGCAGCGATTCGATCGGCAGGTACCGCGGGTCGGCCTCTTTGTCGTGGCTGATCACCACCGGCTCGCGGTGGCGGGCTACCCAACCCGAGACCCCCGAACCCAGCGCCAGCCGAATCTTGCCCACCTCGGTGTCGAACGGCGGGGTCGCGCCGGTGAGCGTCAGCGAGCGCTCGGTGTCATCGAGCACATGCACGAAGCAGACGTCGGTGCCGGTGGCTGCGGTGATCATCCGGGCCGCGGCCGCGGCGAGCGGTTCCACGCCGGGTCCGCTGGAGGCCGCCTGGATGAGTTCCCGCAGCAGCGCCAGCTCGTGGTTGGCGTCGACGAAATCCCGGACCGCGCGAGGCTTGCGGGGACGGGGACGCTGCCCACCGGCCGAGCTCACCGGTAGATCCCCTCGCGCAGCGCGGTGGCCACGGCGCCGGTGCGGTCGGACACCCCGAGCTTGCGGTAGATCGAGCGGAGATGCGACTTGACCGTCTCTTCGCCGATCACCAGCTTGGTGGCGATCCCGCGGTTGGACAGCCCGCTGACCATGTAGGCCAGGATCTCACTTTCCCGCTGCGTCAGCCCTTGCCGGGCGCCGGGCCAGAACTCGTTGCGCTGCAGCCGGGCTGCGGTACCGGCCGCCCGGGCCGCCAGTCCGGGGTCGATGACCGTCTCGCCGTGGTGGGCCAACTCGATCTGATGCACCAGGTCGTCACTGCTGATGCTTTTGAGCAGATAGCCGCTGGCCCCGACGCGCAGCGCCTCGAAGAGGTACTGCTCGTCGTCGTAGACCGAGAGCATCACCACCTTGCGCTGCGGGTCGCGTTCCCGCAGGGCCAGGCACAGGTCGAGGCCGCTCTCACCGCGCATCCGCACGTCGCACAGCACCACGTCCGGGTCGGTGTCGGCGACCACCGTCATGGCCTGCGCGGCATTGATGGCCTGGCCGACCACTTCGATCCGGTCGGCGAACGCGGTGAGCATGGCCCGCAGGCCCTCGATCACCATCTCGTGGTCGTCGACCAGCACCAGGCGCACGGGCATAGCAAGACAATAAGGCCCACGAACCGGCAGCGGAGAAGGTGATTCCCCCGCCCGAATCCCCCCAATGGGGGAGGACAGCCGCGGCGGCATCCGGCACGGTGTCTGTTATGCAGATCACAACTGAACTCGCGACATGGACCGGTCCAGCCCGCCCGTTCTGGTGGGACCAGGTAGACCCGGATGCCGAGGTGTACCCCCTGCAAGCGGTGATCTTCGATCTGGATGCGCTGGCCGACGCCGACGGCGAACCCCGGTCGGGCCTGGTGGACCTGGTGTTGAGCCTCTTCGCGGCCGGTATCTGGGTCGCGGTGGTCGGCGCTGGGCCGCGCGCCTGGGTGCAGGAGCGGGTGCGGGAACTGATCGGCGACGGCATGGCTGAGACGGTGGTCAGCGCCGACGACCTGACCGGTCCCGCCGGCGATGCCGAGCTTTACCGGCTGGCGCTGTGGGAGCTGGGCATCGTGGCCGGGGAGGCCTTGGTGATCGCCGGCTACGAGTCCGGGGCGCGCACCGCAGCAGCGATCGGACTGCCGGTGATCTACGCGGGTTCCAGCAGCTACGACGGGCTGTTGGCCGACGGATGCCGCAAGCTGCAGGCGCAGCGGGTAGTCGCCCGGTTCAGCTGCCGCGAAGCAGGTTGATCCGGCGCGGTTACGCCGCGCCACAGGCATGTGTTTGACGCTGACGCCACCGGTCGTCGACCATGATGCGGTGCGTCGACTGGTGGTTGTGCTGTGCGCGGTGCTGTGCTCGATGAGCGTCATGTCGGCGCCGTTTGCGACGGCGGTCGTCGAACCGTGGTTCGGCAATGCGGTGGGCAACGCCACGCAGGTGGTTTCGGTTGTCGGAGTGGGTCATTCGACGGCCAAGATCGACGTCTATCAGCGGACTCTCGCAGGCTGGGAACCGGTCGCGATCGGGATTCCGGCACATGTCGGTTCGGCGGGCATCACGCGCGAGACCAGGGAAGGCGAGCCGTCGACCCCGATGGGGATTTACACGCTCGACTCGGCTTTCGGCACCGCGCCCAATCCCGGCGGTGGCCTGCCCTATGTGCAGGTCGGATCCGACCACTGGTGGGACAGCGACTCCCAGAGCCCGACCTACAACACCATGCAGATCTGCAAGAAGACCCAGTGCCCGTTCAACACGGCGGCCAGCGAGAACCTCAACATCCCGCAGTACCGGCACGCGGTGGTGATCGGTGTAAACAAGGCCCGCACACCCGGCGCCGGCTCCGCCTACTTCTTTCACACCACCGACGGCGGGCCGACCGCGGGCTGCGTGGCGATCGACGATGCCACGCTGGTGAAGATCATCGGCTGGCTGCGGCCGGGCGCGGTGATGGCGATCGCCAAGTAGCCGGCAGGAAGCAGGTCAGTTGGTTGCCGGTGGTGGCTGGGGTTGGAAGGGTTGGTACCACCACCATTGGGCGCGTTCGCCGGTGGGGCCGGGGCAGGGTGCGACTGCTGGTGGGGTTTGCTGGGTGGGTGGGCCAGTGATGCGGGGCTTAGCGGTCGGTGGTCTGTGTCGGTGACGACGAGGTGGTCGGCGGGGCCGGTGATGGTGATGGTGCCGCGGTGGTGCAGGCGGTGGTGGTAGGGGCAGACCAGTACCAGGTTGTTCAGGTCGGTTGTGCCGCCGTCTTCCCAGTGCCGGATGTGGTGGGCGTGCAGGCCGCGGGTGGCTGCGCAGCCGGGGATCACGCAGGAGCGGTCGCGGTGTTCCAGGGCGCGGCGTAGCCGGCGGCTGATGGTGCGGGTGGTGCGGCCGGCGCCGATGACTTCGCCGTCGCGTTCGAACCAGATTTCGCAGGTGGCATCACAGGTCAGGTATTGGCGTTCGTCGTCGGAGAGCAGTGGGCCCAGGTGCAGTGCTGCGGTCCGGTCTTTGATGTCGAGGTGGGCCACCACGGTGGTGTGCTGGCCGTGGGGCCGGCGGGTGGCCTCGGCGTCCCGGCCGGCTTCGATCAGACGCAGGAACGCGTCAGCGGTCGTCGGTAAGGGCGGGGTTTGTTCTGTTGGGGGGCCGGGATCGTCGTGGTCGCGTTTCCATTGGGTGATGAGGGCGTCGAGGTGAGATTGCAGTGCGGCGTCGAACTTGGCGGCGTCGAGGTGGTTGAGTTTGATGCGCCAGCAGGTGCCCTGTTCGTCGGTGATTTTGGTGATCGAGCGTTCCGGTTCGGGGTGGGGTTGGGGTTCGGGGCGTGGTTGGAGTTTGACGGCGGTGCGTAGTTGGTTGACGGTGGCGACGGCGGCCAGTTGGGCGTAGTGCTCGTCGGATCCGTCGGTGGCTCGGCTGGCGATGACGCCGACCTGATCCAATGACAGGCGGCCGTCGCGCATCCCTTGGGTGCAGTGGGGGAAGGACTCTGCGCGCTGTGCCACGGTTGCGATGGTGTGGGCGTTGCCCGGTGACACTCCGGTTTTCCAGGCCACCAATGCGGCGACCGAGCGTGCGCCGGTGGTTGCCCACAGTTCGTCGCGGTTGATCTCGGCGATGATGTCGACGATGCGCCCGTCGATGGCGTTGCGCTGACCGGTCAGCTCGGACAATTCCTCGAAGAGCACCTCAAGGCGCGTGCCACCACCAGCTCCGATGTCGGCTGCCGTGCGATCGAGGACATAACCACAGCATCGCAGCAGGGTCTGACAGGTTCGGCCGGCCGGTGATCCGATCACCGGCACGCTCAGTTGTCGCGCAGCACGTTGATCACGGCGCTGAAGTCCTGCGCGCCGTGGTCGACCGCGAAGTCGCGGTAGATCTGTGCGGCGTGGCTGCCCAGCGGTGCGTTCGCGCCGGTCGACGTCACGGCGTCCATGGCCAGGTGCAGATCTTTGTCCATCAGCGCAGTGGCGAAACCCGGCTCGAAGTTCCGGTTGGCCGGGGAGGTGGGCACCGGCCCGGGAACCGGGCAGTTGGTGTGCAGGGCCCAGCAGTTGCCGGTGGCGCCGGTCATCACGTCAAAGAGGGCCTGGTCGGCCAGGCCGAGCTTGTCGGCCAGCACGAACGCTTCGGCGACCGCCACCTGCTGCACGGCCAGCACCATGTTGTTGCAGATCTTTGCCGCCTGCCCGGCGCCCGCCGCGCCGCAGTGGATGATCTTGGCGGCCATCGGTTCCAGGACCGGGGTTGCCCGGGCCACCGCGGCGTCCTCACCGCCGACCATGAACGCCAGCCGGCCGGCGACCGCACCGGTGACGCCACCGGACACCGGTGCATCGAGTTGGGCGAACCCGTGGGAGCCGGCCAGGGCGTGCACCTCGCGGGCGTCGGCGACCGAGATCGTCGAGCTGTCGATGAACAGGGCGCCGGGGGAGGCCGCCGGCAGAATCTCGGCGTAGCAGCTCTTCACCGCGTCGCCGTGCGGAAGCATGGTCACCACCGCGTCCGCCCCGGCCACCGCCTCGGCGGCAGCGGCGTGAATGCTCACGCCGTGTTGCTCGGCTGCCGCAATGGCCGCGGGCACCGGGTCGAAGCCGCGCACGGTGTGCCCGGCGGCGACCAGGTTTGCCGACATCGGCCCACCCATCCGGCCCAAGCCGAGAAACGCGACGATTGCCATATATGTACTCCTCAGTGGCCCTGGTGATCCCAGATGGGCGGGTTACTGGCCGGACCGGACGCGGGCCGCCTCGGCCCGGCCGATCACCAGCCGCATGATCTCGTTGGTGCCCTCCAGAATGCGGTGCACGCGAAGATCCCGGACGATTTTCTCCAGACCGTACTCACGCAGATATCCGTATCCGCCGTGCAGTTGCAGCGCCTGGTCGGCGACCTCGAAGCAGGCGTCGGTGACATAGCGCTTGGCCATCGCGCACAGCTCCCCCTTGTCTGCCGCGTTGGTGTCGAGCGCGGTCGCCGCTCGCCACAACAGCAGTCGTGACGTCTCCAGGGCGGTGGCCATGTCGGCAAGGGTGAACCGGATCGTCGGTTCGTCCAGCAGGGCCTTGCCGAATGCCGTCCGGTCGGCCAGGTAACTGCCGGTCTTGTCGAAGGCCGCCTGTCCGCCTCCCATCGAGCAGGCCGCAATGTTGATCCGGCCGCCGTTGAGTCCGTTCATCGCGATCGAGAAGCCGGTGCCCTCTCCGTCGGGTCCGCCCAGCATGGCTTCGGCGGGCACCCGCACCCCGTCGAAGACCACTTGAGCGGTCGGTTGGGAGTTCCATCCCATCTTCTGCTCGGCCGCACCGAAACTCAGTCCGGGAGTTCCCTTTTCGACGATGAACGTCGAGATTCCGCGAGGACTGTCGTCCCCGGTTCGGGCCATCACCACGTACACGTCGGAGACGCCGGCGCCGGAGATGAACTGCTTGACGCCGTCGAGCACGAAGTCGCCGCCCTGGCGCACCGCGCGGGTACTGAGCGCGCTGGCGTCCGAGCCCGCGCCCGGCTCGGTGAGGCAGTAGCTGGCGACGGCGTCCATCGACGCCAGCGCGGGCACCCACGATTTGCGCTGATCCTCGGTGCCGTAGCTGTCGATCATCCAGGCGCACATGTTGTGGATCGACAGATAGGCGGCGATCACCGGATCGGCGATCGCGAGCTGTTCGAAGATGCGGACACCGTCGAGGCGGCGCAACCCGGAGCCGCCGGCGTCCTCGCGGCAGTAGATCGCCGCCATCCCCAGCTCGGCGGCCTCCTTCATCACGTCGACCGGAAAGTGGTGGGTGGCATCCCATTCCAGCGCGTACGGGGCCAGCCGCTTGTCGGCGAACGCCGCCGCGGTGTCGACGATCACCCGTTCTTCGTCATCCAAGATCGTGTTCATTCCCGGCGTCCTCAGTCCATCGTCGGGATGTTGAACTCGGCACCGTCTTTGATGCCCGACGGCCAGCGCTGGGTGACGGTCTTGACCTTGGTGTAGAAGGTGATGGACGCGGTCCCGTGCTGGTTGAGGTCGCCGAAGCCGGACCGCTTCCAGCCGCCGAAGGTGTGGTAGGCCACCGGCACGGGAATCGGCACGTTGACCCCGACCATGCCGACCTGCACCCGGGAGGCGAAGTCGCGGGCGGTGTCGCCGTCGCGGGTGAAGATCGCCACCCCGTTGCCGTACTCGTGCTCGCTCGGCAGCCGCAGGGCATCTTCGTAGTCGTGAGCACGCACGATGCACAGCACCGGACCGAAGATCTCGTCGGTGTAGATCGACATGTCGGTGCTGACATGGTCGAACAGCGTCGGCCCGGCGAAGAAGCCGTCCGTCAGATTCGCGTCACCGAACTGCAGGTCGTCGCTGCCACGGGTGCGGCCGTCGACCACGAGCTCGGCGCCGGCGGCCACGCCCTGGGCGATGTAGTCGTTGACCCGGTCGAGGGCGGCGCGGGTGACCAGCGGGCCGTAGTCGGCCTTGGGGTCCAGACTGTGCCCGACGCGCAGGCTGTTGATTCGCTCCACCAGCCGGGATCGCAGCCGCTCGGCGGTCTGTTCGCCGACCGGCACCGCCACGGAGATCGCCATGCAGCGCTCACCGGCGCTGCCATAGCCCGCGCCGATGAGGGCATCGACGGCCTGGTCGAGGTCGGCGTCGGGCATCACGATCATGTGGTTCTTGGCCCCGCCGAAGCACTGCGCGCGCTTGCCGTTGGCCGTGGCCGTCGAGTAGATGTACTGCGCGATGTCGGAGCTGCCGACGAAACCGATCGCGGCGATGTCGCGGTGGTGCAGCAGGGCGTCGACGGCCTCCTTGTCGCCGTGCACCACCTGCAGCACCCCCGGCGGCAGCCCGGCCTCGACGAAAAGCTCGGCCAGCCGCACCGGCACCGACGGGTCACGCTCGGACGGCTTGAGGATGAAGGCGTTTCCACAGGCCAGGGCCGGCCCGGCCTGCCACAGTGGGATCATCGCGGGGAAGTTGAACGGGGGGATGCCGGCGACCACGCCCAGCGGCTGGCGCAGCGAGAACACGTCGATACCCGGCCCGGCGCCCTCGGTGTGTTCGCCCTTGAGCAGGTGCGGAATGCCGACACAGAACTCGATGACCTCGATGCCGCGCTGGATGTCACCGCGGGCGTCCTCAAGGGTCTTGCCGTGCTCGCGGGAGAGCAGCTCGGCCAGTTCGTCGACATGGGTGTTGACCAGGTCGATGAAGCGCATCATCACCCGGGCGCGGCGTTGCGGGTTGTAGGCGGCCCAGTCGCGCTGGGCCGCCGCGGCGGAGGCGACTGCGGCGTCGACGTCGGCGGCGTTGGCCAGCGGCAAGGTGGCCTGCACGGCCCCGGTGTTGGGATCGAAGACGTCGGTGGTGCGCTGCGATGTGCCGGCGCTGCGTCGGCCGTCGATGAAGTGCGGTATCTGAGTGCTCATGCGCCATCCCGTGGAAGTGGTGGAGGGGCTCGATAGGCCCGACACGAGAATACTAGGACATCCTAGTATTTGCGAGGGGCGGGGAGCCGGGCTCGGCGCGGCCCGCGGTGAACCCGGCCGAGCGGACAATTCCTGCCGCCGGGCGACAGCGCCGGCGCGGGGCGGAATTCAGCGCTGAAAAATTCGCCGATCCACTAGTCTGCATTCAGCGGCCCGACGAGCGCGAAGGAAAACGATATGCGGCTACTGGGCGTTATACGCGCGACGGTGCTGGCGGCCTTTGTGAGCGTGGCCCCGGTGGTCGGAGCGCCGGTGGCCGGGGCGGAGCCCGAGTCGGCGGGCGGCTATCTCGCGGTGCCCGCGGCGATTGCGGGACAGAGCCCGGATCGATTGGGGGTCTGGGAAGTTCAGTACCAGCGCCTCGCCGGTGGCGATGCGAACGTGGTGGAGGCGATCAATGCCGTGATCGATGCGGAGGCGCGCGGACAGGTCGCGACCTACGAGCCCAGTGCGACCAAGACGATGCCCTGGTCATTCAATTCGACCGGGACCCTGTCATTTCGCCCGATCACCGTTTCCGCGCTTTTTCTCGGCGAATACGACACCGAAATGCCGAATATGCCGTTTCATGCGGTGGCCACCCGGGTTTTCGACAAACGCAGCGGAATCCTGATCACGTGGGACAACTTGTTCGTCGACAAGGCGGCCGGCCTGGCCCGGCTGGCCGAGGCGACCAAACAGATCCTGCCGACCCGGTACGCGCCGCCCCGGCAGGGCTGGCAGTTCGGCAACGAGGTGGCGCCGATCGATCTCAACTTCAAATACTGGATCCCGACCGCCGACGGCATCGAGCTGCACTTCCCGGACTATCAGTTCGGCCGGGGGCTTCCGGTGATCACCGTGCCCTGGCCCCGGGTGGCCGAACTGATCGCCCCGGAATTCGCCGCGATCACCGGGTAGGTTGCGCCACCCGTGGGGTGAAGCTGCCGTGGAAGGTGAGCGGCAGGTGATGCCGTAGCCGGCCGGTGTAGACCGGTCCGGCGTCGATGTTCTTGGCATCGAGTACCGCCAGGCCCGCGCGGTTGCTGACCCCGTCCTGGGTGGCCACCAGCAACCAGCCGTCGTCCTCGTCGGTGCCGCCGGGCCGGGCGGCGAAGACCGCTTCGTGCGGCTGGTGGCCATAGGGGAACTGGTGGGTGACCACCGCGCCGGTGGTGTTGTCGATCTTGGCCACCGCGTTGGGGTAGTCGCTGCCGTCGGCGTCCGCGGACAGATAGGTGTAGCGGTTCGGCCGGCTGGTCTTGGTGATGTTGAACGACGGGAACTCGCCGCGAAGATCACTCACCGGCTCGTGAATTACCTTGTCGGTTTTGGTGATCCGCAGCCGCATCAGGGTTCCGCCGTAAGAGCCGATGTCGCTGGCCCGGTCGGTGCTCAAGCTGGAGAGCTGCCCGTTGAGCTGCT
>NZ_JRMK01000049.1:0-27091 GCF_000972925.1 Mycobacterium sp. UM_Kg1
GATGAAGCCGGCCAGGGCGATGGTCGCGCCGAACAGGAACAGCCAGAACGAGAACGCGTTCAGACGCGGGAAGGCCACGTCCGGCGCACCGATCTGCAGCGGCAGGACCAGGTTGGCGAACCCGAACACGATCGGGGTGGCGTAGAACAGCAGCATCACCGTGCCGTGCATGGTGAACAGCTGGTTGAACTGCTCGTTGGACAGGAACTGCAGGCCCGGCACCGCCAACTCGGTACGCATCAGCAACGCGAGCAGGCCGCCGATGAAGAAGAAGGCCATGCAGGCGACGCAGTACATGATGCCGATCAGCTTGTGATCGGTGGTGGTGATCAGCTTGTAGATCAGACTGCCCTTGGGGCCCATCCGCGCAGGGAAGGGCCGACTGGCCTCGAGTTCTGCGCGCGGGGGTGCTTCGGCGGTCAAGATTCCTCCAAACATGGGCAACCCGGGAAACTTGCTCGAATCCTAACCCCGGTCGCCATCGGGCCGGTATAGGCCTCCTACAAACTGTCGTATTCGTCTGCCCTGGGGGCGCCGCGCCCTGGGTGTTAACGTCACCGCGTGACCAGGGTGGACCGGCGGGCGACGTCCGCATCAGCACTTATCGTGACCTTGCTCACGGCCGCCGGCTGCGGAGGCGACGGGGCGCAAACCTCCCCGAGCTCGACGGCGACCACCACCACAATGGTCGCCGGGGCCGGCGTGCTCGGCAACGATCGCCGTCCCGACGAGGCCTGCGCGCCAGATCCGGCCCGCCCCGACCCCGGGCCGTCCATGCGCTGGGTCCACAACGCGGCCGGGGTGGAACCGTCCAACGTCGAAGTTCCCGAGGACGCGGAGCGCATCGTGGTGCTCGCCGGGGGCCAGCTCGACACGCTGTGCGCGCTGGGTCTGCAGTCCCGGGTCGTCGGCGCGGCCGTTGCGGACGGCGCCGACGGCCAGCCGTCCTATTTGGGCGCACTGCTGCACGCCGTGCCGGCGGTGGGCTCGGAGAGCAAGCCGGACACCGACGCGATCGCCGCCCTGCGCCCGGATCTGATCCTGGGCGCTGAGGGCCGCACGCCCGGCTACGCCGAACTCGCCGCCATCGCCCCCACCGTGTTCACCGGGGCTCCGGGCGCGGCCTGGGAGGACGATGTCCGCGGTGTCGGCGCCGCGACCGCGCGCGCCGGCGCCGCCGAGGAAGTGCTCGAGCGGTTCGGCGCAGACGCCGCCGAGACGCGCGAGGCCAGCGACGCGAACCACTTCCAGGTCTCGGTGGTTGCGCTCACCGACGACAGCGTGCGGGTCTACGGGGCGTCGGGTTTCGCCGCCAGCGTGCTCAAGGCCGTCGGAGTGGATCGGCCGCCGCTGCAGCGGTTCACCGACCGCCCCTACCTCGACCTGGCCGCCGGCGAGGACGATCTGGCCGGCCGGGCGGACTTCTCCGCGGCCGACGGCGACATCGTCTACGTGTCGTTCACCTCACCGGCCGCCAAGGCCCGCGCCGCCACGGTCTTCGACAGCGTCGCCTGGCGGCGGCTGGGCGCCACCCGCGACAGCCGGGTGTTCGTGGTCAACAACGAGGTGTGGCAGACCGGGCAGGGACCGATCGCCGCGCGTGGCGTGGTCGAGGACCTGCGTTGGCTGAATGCGCCGATCAACTAGAAGCCGCTGCGGCGGGGAGCACCAGGATGTCCCCCGCGGCCCGGGCGGGCGGTGACCGGACTCACCCCGGCGTGCCCAGAAAACTTTGTTAGACTATCTTTTTCGATACCCGCACACATGTGAGAGGGTTTTTCGGCCATGCCCACCGTTTCCGCCTACGCCGCCACCGCGCCGGATGCACCGCTGACCAGGACCACCATCACCCGCCGGGATCCCGGACCGCACGACGTGGTGTTCGACATCGCCTTCGCCGGCATCTGCCACTCCGACATCCACACCGTCAAAGCCGAGTGGGGCCTTCCGCAATATCCGGTGGTTCCGGGCCACGAGATCGCCGGGATCGTCACCGCCGTCGGGCCGGAGGTCACGAAGTTCCGGGTGGGCGACCGAGTCGGCGTCGGCTGCTTCGTCGACTCCTGCCGCGAGTGCGCCAACTGCCAAGCCGGACTTGAGCAGTACTGCACCGGCGGGGGGATGATCGGCACCTATGCCGGCGTCGGCCGCGATGGTCTGCCCACGCAGGGCGGCTACAGCGGCGCGATCGTCGTCGACGAGAACTACGTGTTGAGCATCCCCGACGAGATTCCGCTGGATGCCGCCGCCCCGCTGCTGTGCGCGGGCGTGACCACGTATTCGCCGCTGCGGCACTGGAATGTGGGGCCCGGCAAGCGAATCGCCGTCATCGGACTCGGCGGGCTCGGGCACATGGCCGTTAAACTCGGCGCCGCGATGGGAGCCGAGGTCACCGTGCTGTCGCAGTCGCTGAAGAAGATGGAGGACGGTCTGAGATTGGGCGCGCGGCACTACCACGCCACCAGCGACCAGCAGACGTTCAAGGACCTGCGCAACCGGTTCGACGTCATCTTGAACACCGTCTCGGCCAGCCTCGACCTGGGCGCCTACCTGAATCTGCTGACCCTCGACGGCACCCTGGTCGAACTGGGCATGCCCGAGCAGGCGCTGACGGTGCCGCCGGGTCCGCTGGTCAGAATGCGGCGCAGCGTGACGGGGTCGTTGATCGGCGGCATTGCCGAGACCCAGGAGATGCTGAACTTCTGCGCCCAACACGGCGTGCAACCCGAGATCGAGGTCATCGAACCGGACTACATCAACACCGCTTACGAGCGGGTGCTGGCGTCCGACGTGCGCTACCGCTTCGTCATCGACACGGCGTCGCTCCGGCAGTCCTAGTGCCCAACCTTGCGCCGAGCGTGTACTCAGACCGAAAAATTCGCGTAATTCCCGGTCTGAGTGCACGTTCGGCGGGGGCCGTCCGCTCGGCCGCTCAGACGTAGCGATTGCGGCCGGCCAGTGCGCCCGCCACGGTCTGCACCAGGTAGACCGCCAGCATCATCAGCCACGGCACGGTCCACCCGCCGCTCACCTGGTGCAGCAGCCCGAACAGAAACGGGCCGGCTCCGGCAAGCAGGTAGCCGAAACCCTGGGCCATGCCCGACAGACGCACCGTGTCGGCAGCGTCGCGGGCGCGCAGGGCAATCACGGTGAGCGCCAAGGAGAAAACACTCATTCCCAGTCCCACCAGCACGCTCCACAGCAGTGGCGCGGCCCCGGGCGCCACCAGCAGTCCGAGCATGCCCGTGATGCCCAGCACGCCCAGTGTGACGATCCAGCCGCTTTGGCTCTCACCCCGGGCGGCCAGCGGCGAGACGACCAGGCTGATCGGCACCGCGATCAGCGAGATCAAGCCCAGCAACAGGCCCGCATGTGCGCCGCTGAGCCCATTGTCGATCAGAACCTCGGGTAGCCAGCCCATCACCACATAGGCGAGGAACGACTGGGTGCCGAAGAACAGGGTGATGGTCCAGGCCAGTTTGTTGCCCAACAGCGACCGGCCTCGTGCCGCGGCCTCGCGGTCGCGGGGACGGGCCCGCTCGAAGCCCCCGGCCACCACCAGCCAGGCCGCCAGCGCCAGCAGCGCCAGCGCGCTCCACGCCCCCAGTGCGCCACGCCAGCCACCCAGCGCGTCGTCGAGCACCGGGGTCACCGCGGAGCCCAGCGCTCCCCCGCCTTGCAGTGCGGCGGTGTATATCCCGGTCATCAACCCGATCCGCGCCGGGAACGATCCTGCGATGACCACCGGGATCAGCACGTTGATCAAGGCGATGCCGGCGGTGGCCACCAGGGTGCCGCCCAGCACGACGGCGGACCCGTCGCACACCCGGATCAGCAGTCCCGCAACGAGGGTCAGCAGGGCCACCGAGATGGTGCGACCCAATCCGATCCGCCGTGACAACCACGGCGCGGCCAGCCCGGCGCCGGCGAAGCACAGGCCCGGCAGGGTGGTCAGCACGCCGGCCCAGGTGTCGGAGACCCCCAGGGCTGCGCGCATCTCCGGCAGCAAGGGCCCCACGCTGGTGATCGCCGGGCGCAGGTTCAGCGCAGTCAGCACCACCGCCACGGTCAGCAATACCCCGCCGGCGGCCATGGCCGTCGGATGCGGGCCGGCGGCGCGCTCGAGTTCGGGCTCTCGATCGTGCTCGTGCCGGCCGCGTGTCGTGGTGCGGACTGCGGGGTTCACCTATCGTAGGATTCCATACATCCGATGATTGGATGACAGGAGGAACCTGTGCCGTTGATCACTGCGCGCCGCACCGGCCTGGTGGACCAGGTGATCGGGCAGATTCGTGCCTCGGTGGCCAGCGGGGAATGGCCGGTCGATTCGCGAATTCCCCCGGAACCGGAGCTGGCCGAGGCGCTCGGCGTGGGCCGCAATACGGTGCGGGAGGCGGTCCGGGCGCTCGCCCACAGCGGCATCCTGGAGGTCCGCCAGGGCGACGGAACCTACGTGCGCGCCACCAGCGAGGTGTCCGGCGCGCTGCGCCGGCTGTGCGGCTCCGAGCTGCGCGACGTGCTGCAGGTGCGGCGGTGCCTGGAGGTCGAGGGGGCACGGCTGGCAGCGGCCGCCCGGACCGAGGAGGATGTCGCCGAACTGCGCACCCTGCTGGATCGCCGCGACAGACTCCAGGAACAGGGCCGAGACGACGACTTCGTGCGAGCCGACACCGATTTCCACCTCGCGGTGGTCCGTTGCTCACACAACCCGGTGTTGACCGAGCTGTACTGCGGGCTGACCGAGGTGGTGATGGCCAGCGTGGCGACGACGACCACCAAACCGGTGCAGGCGGACCGGATCCGGCACCGCGGCCTCTTGGAGGCAATTGCCGCCGCCGACGTCGAAGGGGCCGCACGCGAGGCCGGTGGATTCCTCGACGAGCTGCTGGATGGGCTGTCGGCCCGCTAAGCCGATCACTCGCGTCGAAGCCCCAGCACCCGCAGCAGCTCCGGCCGACGCGCGATGAGCCCGATCCACATCAGCACCCCGACGTAGACCCCGGACAACACGAACCCGGCCAGCGGCTTGTCGGCATGCAGGTTCACCGTGACCGCCCCGCCCAGGTACGCAGTCAGCCCGAGTGCGCCCAACACGGCGGTACGCGGGATCAGGAAGACGACCAGGCACACCAACAGGACCCAGCCGATCACCGCGGTCTTGTCCGGGGAGAACCCGAGTGCCTCGGTGCCTTCGCGGGCAAACGACATGCCGAGAATTTTCGGGATGGCATCAAAGGCGAAGAACACCCCCAACAGGGCCGTTATGGCGGCACCGAGGTACCACGCCCGAGAGCGTGCGGTGCGGTCGGTGTCTGTGGTCATCGGTCACTCCCTCGGCTGGACGGTACGGCTGCTGCAGCGATCACGCTCCTCACGGGTTCATGCAATCATCCGCGCGGGCGATCGGCTCGTCATTGGCCGAATAGGGTCCCGGCGGACCGATCGTGTCTCGATCTGAGGTTTCGACGGCGCAAATGCCATACGCAGACGGGCAGCGCCGGGCACAGGATGGACACCAGTCAAGCAGCCAAGGAACCGAGGAGCCGGCCGTGGCCATCCAGGGGATCGATAGAATCGCAGACGTCGCTGTGCCCGACACGCCGCTGGCTCGGGAGGCGACCGCGTTCATCCGCGACGTCGAAGACGACGTGCTCTATCACCATTCCCGACGAGTGTTCCTGTTCGGAGCGTTGCACGCTCGCCGGTCCGGGCAACAACCTGACCTCGAGCTGCTCTACGTGGCGGCGATGTTTCACGATCTGGGCCTGACCGCGGACTACCGGAGTTCGACTCAGCGCTTCGAACTCGACGGCGCCGACGCGGCGCGGCAGTTTCTTCTGACCCGCGGTGTCGATCCGTCCGATGCGGACAAGGTCTGGCTGGGCATCGCTTTGCATACGACGCCGGAGGTCACCGAGCGGCTCGACACCGAAACCGCCGTGCTCGCAGCCGGAGTGAAGACCGACGTGGTGGGTGTCGGTCGAGGCGACCTGGCTGCGGCCGACATCGACGCGGTGGTCGCCGCCCATCCGCGCCCGGACTTCAAGAACCGCATTCTGGCCGCCTTCTACCACGGCATGCAGCATCGGCCGGAAACGACTTTCGGAACGATGAACGCCGATGTATTGGCTCACTTCGACCCGACCTTCGCCCGCGGCGACCTCGTCGACGCCGTCATCAACAGCCCCTGGCCGGACTAGCTGGAAGGAGCAGGCACGTGGATATCTATGAGGCGCTGTACACCACCCGAATGATGCGGCGGTTGCGGCCCGATCCGATTCCGCTGGAGACGCAGGCCCGCATCCTCGATGCCGCCGTGCGCGCGCCCAACGGTGGCAACACGCAACGCTGGCATTTCCTGGCCGTCGACGACCCGGAACTCAAGCGCGAACTGGCGCAGCTCTTCCGCCGGGGCCGCGCCCTGGAATACCAGAAGTTCATGGCCGGCACGGGGCCGATGGCGGTGCCCGCACCGGGCGCCGATCCGACCCAGCACGCCGAGACGATGCGCCGAACTCGGAGCTCCGGGGACTATCTGGCCGACCATTTCGAAGAAGTACCGCTGCTGCTGTTCGTCTTCGCCATCGACGACCTCGGCGGCGCGAACATCTACCCGGCGATCTGGAGCGCGCTGCTGGCCGCCCGTGCCGAAGGCGTCGGCGGCGTGATGACGCTGGTCCTCCGCAATTTCCAAGACCGCGTCAACGAGCTGTTGGGGGTGCCCGTTGCGGAAGGGTGGACCATGTCGGCCATGCTGGCCCTGGGCTATCCCCGCGGTAAGTGGGGTATCGCCGCCAATCGCCGCCCGGTGCAGGATGTTTCGTCCCGCAACCGATGGGGTGAACCGCTGGGTATCGATGTCGCCGAGCCACTGTGGCCGCACAACCACCTCGTTCACGGCCTGGCGGGTTGAGGACTCGCATGAAGGCGATCGTTGCGACGGAACGTGCAGCGGGGCCACCGCGGCTTGCGCTCGCCGACGTGCCCTACCCTCACGCCGCCGAGAACGACGTCATCGTCGAAGTCCATGCGGCCGGCTTCACCCGCGGTGAGCTGGACTGGCCGGCGACGTGGACCGACCGCGCCGGGCGTGATCGCTCCCCCACCATCCCCGGACACGAAGTCTCCGGGGTGGTCGCTGAGCTCGGTTACGGCACAACAGGATTGACTCTCGGCCAGCGGGTCTTCGGAATCACCGACTGGGCCCGCAACGGCACATTGGCCGAATATGTCGCCGTCGAGGCCCGCAACCTTGCACCGTTAGCGGCCGCCACAGACCACACGGTCGCAGCTGCCGTGCCGATAGCGGGCCTGACCGCGCTCCAGGGGCTGTTCACCCATGGGCATCTGGTCGCCGGTCAGTCGGTACTGATTCACGGCGCTGCCGGCGCGGTCGGCTCCCTGGCCGTGCAGCTGGCCCACGAGGCCGGCGCCTACGTGATCGGCGCCGGCCGCACCGAACACCGGGACACCATCGAAGGCCTCGATGCCGATGCGTTTGTGGATCTGCAGCGCGATCGCCTGTCCGATGTCGGTCAGGTGGACGTAGTCTTCGACGTGATCGGCGGTGAAATACTCGATCGCTCAGCATCTTTGGTGCGTCCCGGCGGGACCCTGGTCTCGGTCTCGGAACCACCGCGCGTTCAACCCGAGCAGGCACGCGCCATTTTTTTTGTCGTGGAGCCCGACCGGTCAGGGCTGGTCGATCTTGAAAGCCGGCTACGCGACGGTCGGCTGCGTCCGGTACTCGGATCGACATGTTCGCTGGCCGAAGCCCCCGCGGCCTTCGGGGCTAGCCGCGGGAAGACCATCGTCACGGTAACCGCCGCGGAGTAGCAAGCCCCGCAGCGCTGTCACCGTCTTGAGAGAGCCGGGCCTGCCGCGTCCGGCCGCCGGTCTGTCGGTAAAACCTCAGAAGTCCCAGTCGTCGTCTTCGGTGATGACGGCCTTGCCGATCACATACGACGAACCCGACCCGGAGAAGAAGTCGTGGTTCTCGTCGCCGTTGGGGCTCAGCGCCGACAGGATGGCGGGATTGACGTCGGTCTCGTCGCGCGGGAACAACGCCTCGTAACCCAGGTTCATCAGCGCCTTGTTGGCGTTGTAGCGCAAGAACTTCTTGACGTCCTCAGTCAGGCCCACCCCGTCGTAGAGATCCTGGGTGTACTCGACCTCGTTGTCATAGAGCTCGAAGAGCAGCTCGTAGGTGTAGTCCTTGAGCTCTTGGCGCTTCGCCTCGTCAACCAGGGCCAGACCGCGCTGATATTTGTACCCGATGAAGTAGCCGTGCACGGCCTCATCGCGGATGATCAGCCGGATCACGTCGGCGGTGTTGGTCAGCTTGCCCCGGCTCGACCAGTACATCGGCAGGTAGAAGCCGGAGTAGAACAAGAAGCTCTCCAGCAGGGTGGAGGCCACCTTGCGCTTGAGCGGCTCGTCACCGCGGTAGTACTGCATCACGATGGAGGCTTTGCGCTGCAGGTTGACGTTCTCCTCCGACCAGCGGAACGCCTCGTCGATCTCGCTGGTCGAGCACAGCGTGGAGAAGATCTGGCTGTAGCTCTTGGCGTGCACCGACTCCATGAACGCGATGTTGGTGTAGACCGCCTGCTCGTGCGGGGTCAGCGCGTCGGGGATCAGACTGACCGCGCCGACGGTGCCCTGGATGGTGTCCAGCAGCGTCAGGCCGGTGAAGACCCGCATCGTGAGCTGCTTCTCCTGATCGGTGAGAGTCCCCCAGGACGGCAGGTCATTGGAGACCGGCACCTTTTCCGGCAACCAGAAGTTGCCGGTCAAACGGTCCCAGACCTCAAGGTCCTTCTCGTCTTGCACACGGTTCCAGTTGATCGCCGAAGTGCGGTCGATCAGCTTCACTTGTTCGCCCACCAGAACCCCATTTCACCTACACCAAAGCTAGACCTTCGACACTACCCCTGGGGGCCGACAACCCACGGCAACACAAGAAGTTGTGTTCGTCGTGTCGGATCGGCCGCCCCGGAAAGCCGAATACTGCCAGGTGATCCCGCACTGGGCGGCACCGGCCGGCTTCAGGCGGGTTGCTCCTTTGCGGCCACCGCGCGAATGGGCTGATCGGGGTCCATCTCGATGCCGAGGTTCTGGGCGGTGCCGCTGACGACACTGATCATGATCGTCGTCAGGTAGTCCACGAACGTGTCGCGGGGCATCCGCCGCGGGCTGTCCAGCTCCGGCCCCAACCACCAGTCGGTAGCCGAGGTCGCCGTGCCGAAGGCCGCGAACGCGGCCAGTTCCATGGCGCCCCGGTTGAGGTCCAGGTCCTGCAGTTCGTTACTGAACATCTCGGCCATCGCCAAGGTGATGGTCCGCCCTTCGTTGAGGGCCCGAACCCGTGACTCGGACTGTGCGCGCGCCCGGCCCTGGATGAAGAACCGCAGCACGTTGGGATGCTCGTCGACCAGGGTCACGTACTCCTCGACGCTGCGCCGAACGACGTCACGCAACGAATTGGTGGCGACATCGATGGAGGCGAAAATCGCTGCCCACAGGTCATCGCGCAGCCGCGCGCCGACCGCCTCGAACAGATCGTCCTTGTCGGCGAAGTGCCGGTAGATCTTGGGCTTGGCGGTACCGGCTTCCGCGGCGATCTCCCGCACACTGACCTCGGGCCCGAGCCGGTCGATGGAGCGGAAGGCGGCGTCGACGATCTCTCTGCGCACCTTCTTGCGGTGTTCGCGCCAACGCTCACTGCGCGCGTCCACCTTCGGCCCGCCATTTTCGGCAGCCGTGGTTTTAGTCGTTCCGCGCACGTCAAGCACCTTACAGCGTCGCCGCTGTGACCTGGGGAGACCGGCCGTCGGCTACCATCGCCGCTGTGGTGCAGCGATTCGACCTTGCAGTTGTCGGCGGAGGTCCAGCAGGGTCAGCGGCGGCCTGGCAGGCAAGGCAGGCCGGCGCGAGTGTCGTCGTCGTCGACAAGGCCGAGTTCCCGCGGGACAAGCCGTGCGGCGACGGCCTGACCGCGCGGGCGGTCAGCTACCTGCAGAAAATGGGGCTGGCCGAGCAGGTGGCGAAATTTCACCGCGTCAACCGGGTGAAGGTCTTCAGCCCCAGCGAATGGGAGCTGTCGTTTCCGCGCCGGCCCGGGATGCCCGACCACGGCCATGTCGCGCGTCGCCCGGAACTGGACACGCTGCTGCTCAAGCACGCCGAGTCCGCCGGCGCGGTGGTACGGCAGTCCGCGGAGGCCACCGGCCCGGTCCTCGACGACACGGGCCGCGTGACCGGCGTGCTGCTCAAGGGCGGCGAGAAGATCCTGGCGGATGCGGTGATCGCCGCCGACGGTGCCTACTCTCCGATCAAGCGGGCACTCAAGTTGGACTCGGCCTACAACGGCTACTCCGCGATCGCGATCCGGGCGGAGATGCCCGCCGTGCGACCGGACGTCGATTCACTCGACATCTATTTGAAGCTGGTCTTCCAGGGCGACCAGTTGCCCGGCTACGGGTGGGTCTTCCCGCTGGGCGACGGCCGGGTCAACATCGGTTTGGGCTATGTCAACAGCTACAAGAACTGGCAGGCCATCAACGCCACCAATTTCCTGGGCGAGTTCATCGAAACGCTGCCGCGGGAATGGGAATTGCCGTCAATCACCGAGCTCAAGCAGTCCAAGACCGTCCGGGCCTGGCGACTGCCGATGGGCTTCACGGCGTGGCCTCCGTGGCGGCCCGGAGTGCTGTTCGCCGGGGACTCCCTGGGCGCGGGCCGTCCGACCTCGGGGGCCGGCATCTCCAAGGCGCTGGAATCGGGGCTGGCCGCCGGTGAGTGCGCAGTCGCTGCGCTGATCAACGGCGGACCCGACGACTTCACCAACTACGGCCAGCGGATGGAAGCCGCCTGGGGCCGGGAGTACCGGCGCGGCCGGTTTTTTCACAAGCTGGCCGGCAAGCCCCGGGTGGCCGAGGCGGGGCTCAAGTTGCTCGACAACGCGCGATTCCGCAACATGCTGCTCACCCGCCTCTACAAGGGCCAGGAGGGCCCGGCGCACACCTACTGAGAAGCGCCGAGCGCGTGGTCCTCATCGCCACCGCCCCACACCGATACGCACTCCCGAATCGGAGTGTTCGGGTAACCGAACTTGAGCTACGGTGTGAGCGCGCGACGGCCCGAACCGAGGAGGACTCCGATGCCCGTCTACTACAGCGACCGGTTGTGGTCGCTGATCGACTGGACCGACGTCAACGCCCGCGGCACGGCCGCCCGCGCCGGCGGCACCCCGCCCCGGTTCGCCGCCGAGGAGGGATAGCCGTGGCCGCCGACCCGATCGAGGCGATCAACTGGAACGACATCGCCGACCAGCGCGACCTGGAAGTGTGGAACCGGCTGACGGCGAACTTCTGGCTGCCGGAGAAGGTTCCGCTGTCCAACGACCTGCCCAGCTGGCACACCCTGACTCCCGAACAACAGACCCTGACCATTCGGGTATTCACCGGCCTCACCCTGCTGGACACCATGCAGGGCACCGTCGGGTGCGTGGAGATGCTGGCCGACTCCGCCACGCCGCACGAGGAGGCGGTTTACACCAATATGGCGTTCATGGAGTCGGTCCACGCCAAGAGCTACAGCTCGATCTTCTCCACCTTGTGCTCGACGCCCGAGATCACCGCAGCCTTCGCCTGGTCACGCGAAAACGTGTTCCTGCAACGCAAGGCCCGCATCGTGCGCGACTACTACCGGGGCGACGACCCGCTCAAGAAGAAGATCAGCTCGGTGATGCTGGAGTCGTTCATGTTCTACAGCGGCTTTTATCTGCCGCTGTATTGGGCGTCGCGATCGATTCTGACCAACACCGCCGACATCATCCGGCTCATCATCCGCGACGAGGCGGTGCACGGTTTCTACGTGGGCTACAAGTTCCAGCAGGGCATGCAGACCGCGGACGCGCAGCGCCGCACCGAGCTGGCGGACTTCGCCTACTCGATGCTCACCGAGCTCTACGACAACGAGATCGATTACGCGCGAGACCTTTACGACCCGCTCGGTATGACAGAGCCGGTCTTGCCGTACATGCGCTACAACGCCAACAAAGCGCTGTCCAACCTCGGCCTGGACCCCCTGTTCCCCGCCGATGACTGTCGGGTGCCGGCCGAGATCATGTCCGCCCTGGACCCAGGGGCTGCCGAGAACCACGACTTCTTCTCCGGTTCCGGCAGCTCGTATGTCATCGGGGCACAGCAGCCCACCACCGACGACGACTGGGACTTCTGAACCGGCCGCCTCAACGCCGACCGCGGCCGGCCCCGCCGGACTTGCGGGCGGGCTTGCCGGCAGCCGCCCGGGCCGCCTGCTTGGCGAGGGTCTTCTGCCGCGCGGTGCGCTTGGGCTCGGGCTGGGCTGCGCCGCGTGACGAACCGGGCCGACGGCCCCGCACAATGCCGACGAAGTCTTCGACCAGTGCCGAATGCGGGTCTTCGGGGAAAGCCAGCGCCACCGGGCACGTGGGCGCGCCCGCGATCGGCCGGTAGGTGAGGTCCTTGCGGTGATACAGCCGCGCCAGAGACTGCGGAACGATCAGGGATCCGATGCCGGCGGCCACCAATTCCATTGCCTCTTGCGTGGTTTCGGGACGGTAGTCGACGCGGGCTCCGGGCGCATCAGCCCAGACGACCACGTCGTCGGCCGGTAACAGCATGGGCTCATCGCGCAGCTCTGCGGCGGTGATCGTGTCGTAGGCGCTCACCACGTGGTCGGTGGGCACCACCACCACGGTGGTTTCCTGGTAGAGCGGGATGACCGACAGCCCGGAAACGTCGGCCGGTGGCCGCAGCAGCGCCCCCTGCACGGTGCCCGCTCGCACCGCCGCGACCGCGTCGGCGGCGGCAACGGCGTGCAGCACCAGCGGAACGTCGGGATGGCGCTGCGCCCAGATCCGAGCCCATTTCTGCGGCGTCCCGCCCGGGACGTAGCCCAGGGTCAAAGAGAGCGGCGCCACCGCATCAGGCTACCGATAGGCCGACTTCCGCAGCAGGCCCAACGCCCGGTAAGCCGGGCGGGCACGCGCTGCGCTCAGCGCTTGCGCGCGGTCACCAGCAGGTACTCCCAGTCCATCGCACCGCCTTGCAGAAAACGATCACCCAGTGCCGCGATGTCGAGGTCCAGCGCCGCCACGCGATCCGGGTCCCCGGCGATCCCCTGGTAGGCCGCGATCGTGGGCCCGTAGTTGGCCTTGAAGTAATCACGGAACGCTGCGCCGTCGGCGAAGGCTTGGACCGGCAGCCCGCGCCGCTCGGCGGCGACATCGATGACCGCGTCGCCGAGCAGTGCTCGTACGTACGGTTCGCTGCCCCACAACGGCGGTGCGGACGCTCCCGGCGGGGGTGCCGGCACGTAGGGCTTCATGGTGGCGAACAGTTGGCCGATGAAGCCCTCCGGCGTCCAGCTGAGCACACCGATGCGTCCGCCCGGCCGGCAGA
The DNA here is from genome assembly GCF_000972925.1 of Mycobacterium sp. UM_Kg1. Classification (NCBI taxonomy): domain Bacteria; kingdom Bacillati; phylum Actinomycetota; class Actinomycetes; order Mycobacteriales; family Mycobacteriaceae; genus Mycobacterium; species Mycobacterium sp. UM_Kg1. Next base: position 13,449 of record NZ_JRMK01000049.1, read on the forward strand.
CTCGGATCATTTCGTCGGCCGACGACTGATGGTGCGGCGCGAACATGACGCCGATGCAGGACATCACCACGTCAAACTCGTCGTCGGCGAACGGCAGCGCCTCCGCGTTGGCCTCGCGCCAGTCCACCGTGACACCGTGTTGCGCGCCGCGGGCACGGCCCTGCTGCACCAGTTCTGGGCACAGATCGCTGGCCACCACGCTGGCTCCGGTGGCGGCGGCAGGGATCGCCGCATTCCCGGTTCCCGCTGCGACGTCGAGCACCCGGTGGTGCGGCGCGATGCCGCAGGCTTGGGCCAGCACCGGCCCCAGCGGGGCCACCACCTGGCTGGCGATGGCCGCATAGTCGCCGAGCGCCCACAGCGCTCGGTGCTTGGCCTCGAGGTCGTTGACTACCGCGTTCATCCGTTGGTTCCTTTCGCATCGGTCAACCCATGATCGAACCGGCCGCACGCCATATCCAGTACTGGATCTGTAGCCACCGCGCTACAGAATCTGTACTGGCCAGGCCGGTCCGCGAGACCTTAGATTGAGACAGCGATCCGGGAAGGTACGCAGATGTCGGGATACAACCAGTTCTGCCCCATGGCCAAGGCCATGGAGCTGCTCGACGAACGCTGGACATTGCTGGTGGTGCGCGAACTGCTGCTCGGCAGCACCCACTTCAACGATCTGCGCCGTGGCGTCCCCAAGATGTCACCGGCGCTGCTCTCCAAGCGGCTCAAGTCGCTGGTCCGCGCCGGTGTCGTCGAGCGCACCGAAACCGACGGCCGTGCAACGTATTCCCTCACCGCGTGCGGCAAAGATCTGGCGGCAACGGTGGAGGCGCTCACCACGTGGGGGATACGTTGGATCGGCGACCTCGGCGACGCCGACCTCGACCCGCACCTGCTGTTCTGGGATATCCGCCGCACCATCCCGATCGATAACTGGCCACGGTCACGCACCACGGTCGAATTCACTCTCGACGGGGTGGCGGCCAAGGCGTCGCGGTGGTGGCTGGTGGTCGCCAACGGCGAGGCCGAGGTGTGCAACTTCGACCCCGGTTACGAGGTGACCGGCACTGTCGAGACCAGCCTGCGGGTCCTGACCCGGATCTGGCGCGGCGATCTCGGTTGGTCAGATGCCGTGCGCGAAGGCAGCGTCGCACTGTCGGGACCCACCGATGTGCGCCGAGCCATTCCCACCTGGATCGGGCAGGGCCGAGCCGCCTCGGTGCCCCGGCCGGCCTGAGTATCGCTCAGGGCAGGTTGAGCTGCCAGGACACCCCGAATCGGTCGTTGATCCAGGCAAATGCGGTGGAGAAGCCGTACTCACCAAGCGGCATCAACGTCGCACCGCCCTCCCCCAGCGTGGCCACCAGCCGTTCCAACTCCGCACGGTCGGCGACTTCCACGAACAGTGAGGTCGACGGGGTGAAGTCGAAGCCATGGGTGACCGCGCTGTCGCTGACCAGCACCCGCAGCCCGGCCAGGTCGAGCTCGGCCAGCATGATGCCGGCGGCCGGGTCGGGGTGCGGCGTCGAGGAGATCACCGTGGCTCCCGGGAACGCAGCCAGGTACAGCTCGATCGCGGCGGCGGCGGTCCCGCCCTGGAACATGAGAAAGGGTCTGATCCGGGTCACGCCGCCCACCTTATTCACGCCGGCACGGCGGCGTCTCTAAACAGAGAAGCAGGCCAGGGGCAATAGCCCCCGGCCTGCGACTCGTCTCGAACGGCCCTACAGCATGCAGGACACGCAGCCCTCGACCTCGGTGCCCTCCAGCGCCATCTGCCGCAGGCGGATGTAGTACAGCGTCTTGATTCCCTTGCGCCAGGCGTAAATCTGCGCCTTGTTCACGTCGCGGGTGGTCGCGGTGTCCTTGAAGAACAGCGTCAGGCTCAGCCCCTGGTCCACGTGCTGGGTGGCCGCGGCGTAGGTGTCGATGATCTTCTCGTAGCCGATCTCGTAGGCGTCCTGGTAGTACTCCAGGTTGTCGTTGGTCATATACGGCGCCGGGTAGTAGACCCGGCCGATCTTGCCTTCCTTGCGGATCTCGATGCGTGCCACGATCGGGTGGATCGATGACGTCGAGTGGTTGATGTAGGAGATCGACCCGGTCGGCGGAACGGCCTGCAGGTTCTGGTTGTAGATGCCGTGGGTCTGCACCGACTCTTTGAGCCGGCGCCAATCATCCTGGTTGGGAATCCGGATTCCCGCGTCGGCGAACAGCTCGCGCACCCGCGCCGTCTTGGGCTCCCACACCTGCTCGGTGTATTTGTCGAAGAACTCGCCGGTGGCGTACTTGGACTGTTCGAAGCCGACGAACGCCTTGCCCCGTTCCAGCGCCAGCCGGTTCGACGCGCGCAACGCGTGATACAGCACGGTGTAGAAGTAGATGTTGGTGAAGTCGATGCCCTCTTCGGAACCGTAGAAGATCCGTTCCCGGGCCAGGTAGCCGTGCAGGTTCATCTGGCCCAGCCCGATGGCGTGCGACTCGTTGTTGCCGTGCTCGATCGAGGGCACCGACCAGATGTGGGTCTGGTCCGACACCGCGGTCAGCGCCCGGATCGCGACCTCGATGGTCTGACCGAAGTCGGGCGAGTCCATCGCCTTGGCGATGTTGAGCGAGCCCAGGTTGCAGGAGATGTCCTTGCCCACCTTGGCATACGACAGGTCGTCGTTGTACTGCGAGGCGGTGGAGACCTGCAGGATCTCCGAGCACAGGTTCGAGTGGGTGATCTTGCCGGCGATCGGGTTCGCCCGGTTCACCGTGTCCTCGAACATGATGTAGGGGTAGCCGGACTCGAACTGCAATTCGGCCAGCGTCTGGAAGAACTCGCGAGCCTTGATCTTGGTCTTGCGGATCGCCGAGTTGTCGACCATCTCGTAGTACTTCTCGCTGACCGAGATGTCGGCGAAGGGAACGCCGTAGAACTTCTCGACGTCGTAGGGCGAGAACAGGTACATGTCCTCGTTCTTCTTGGCCAGCTCGAAGGTGATGTCGGGAATCACCACGCCCAGGCTCAGCGTCTTGATCCGGATCTTCTCGTCGGCGTTCTCCCGCTTGGTGTCCAGGAAGCGATAGATGTCCGGGTGGTGGGCGTGCAGGTACACCGCCCCAGCGCCTTGGCGGGCCCCGAGCTGGTTGGCGTAGGAGAACGAGTCCTCGAGCAGCTTCATGATCGGGATGACCCCGGAAGACTGGTTCTCGATGTTTTTGATCGGGGCGCCGTGCTCGCGAATGTTGGTCAGCAGCAGCGCCACTCCCCCGCCGCGCTTGGACAGCTGAAGGGCGGAGTTGATCGACCGGCCGATCGATTCCATGTTGTCTTCGATGCGCAGCAGAAAGCAGCTGACCGCCTCGCCGCGCTGCTTCTTGCCCGAGTTCAGGAAAGTCGGGGTGGCGGGCTGGAAGCGTCCGTCGATGATCTCGTCGACGAGTTGCTCGGCCAGCCTGGTGTCACCCGCGGCCAGCGTCAGCGCCACCATGCACACGCGGTCCTCGAAGCGCTCCAGGTAGCGCTTGCCGTCGAAGGTCTTCAGCGTGTAGGAGGTGTAGTACTTGAACGCACCGAGGAACGTCGGGAAGCGAAACTTCTTGGCGTACGCCCGATCCAGCAGCGACTTGACGAAGTTGCGGGAGTACTGGTCGAGCACCTCACGCTCGTAGTACTCCTTCTGGATCAGGTAGTCGAGCTTCTCGTCCTGATTGTGGAAGAACACCGTGTTCTGGTTGACGTGCTCCAGGAAGTACTGGCGGGCGGCCAGCACGTCCTTGTCGAACTGGATGTTGCCGTCGCTGTCGTACAGGTTGAGCATCGCGTTGAGCGCGTGGAAGTCCAGCTCGCCCACCGGAGCGCTGCGGGGGGTAGTGGTTACCTGCTCTGCAGTTGCAGCGGTCGGTGACATGCCTCGTCCTTCCAGAAGTCGTCCAAGCCCGCGCGGACGGCTTGGACGTCCTCGTCGGTTCCCATCAATTCGAATCGGTACAGGTACGGCACGCCGCACTTGCGGGCGATCACGTTGCCCGCGTAGCAGAATTCCGCACCGAAGTTGGTGTTGCCGGCCGCGATCACGCCGCGTATCAGCCGCCGGTTGTGTTCGTTGTTCAAAAACGCGATGACCTGCTTGGGCACGTAGCCGCCCTCATTGCCGTCGGGCTGCTGACGTCCGCCGCCGTAGGTCGGCAGGACCAACACATAGGGGTGGTCCACCTCGATGCGTCCGTGCAGTGGGATTCGGATGGCCGGCAGGTGCAGCTTCTGCACAAAGCGGTGGGTGTTCTCCGACACCGAGGAGAAATACACCAGGCTGCATGGTGAATCCGCAGGCATGGCGCCCCCCTTCAGCTCTCAGTCAGACTCCACCCGCACCAGACCCGGCAACCGGGCTACGCGCTGAGCGCGGTCTGGGCCAGCGCCTTGATACGGTCCGGACGGAAGCCCGACCAGTGCTCGCCACCGGCCACCACCACCGGGGCCTGCAGGTAGCCCAGCGCCATCACGTAGTCGCGGGCGTCGGGGTCCAGCGAGATGTCGACCTTCTCGTAGGCGAGGCCCTGGTTGTCCAACGCCTTGTACGTCGCGTTGCACTGCACGCAAGCGGGCTTGGTGTAGACGGTGATGCTCATGGGCGACAGGCTCCTCAGCGAATTGTCGACGACAAACGGATGACGGGTCAGGTACTACTCTCGGTGGGCCGCCAAGGCCTTGGACTTTCGGCTTCCGCCGCAGCTCGGGACACCGATTCGGTGTCTGTGGCCGCGATTCGGACAGCCGTACGATCCGGGGTCTGTCGGTGCTTGAAACACTACACCTAGTGGCTCCTCGTGAGAAGCAATACTAGATGTTCCGAACGACATTCTTGAAATTCGCTGGTTGTAAGCCTGCGGCAGGCCGCGCCCCGGCGTGTCGAACATCACAAAACGGTCTTTGATATCTCATGCCGACAGGTCTATCAGCGCCCACCGACAACAACGCCCGCCCGCGGCACCGCGTCCGCCCGCCCAGCAAATGCCGGTAGCCTCCCAGCCATGCTGTCCACCGTCGCGGTCCGCGGTTACCGCTCGCTTCGCGAGGTGGTCCTGCCGCTGCATCGACTCACCGTCGTCACCGGAGCCAACGGCACCGGCAAATCGTCGCTCTACCGCTCGCTGCGGCTGCTGGCCGATTGCGGCCGGGGTGAGGTGATCGGCTCCCTGGCCCGCGAGGGCGGCCTGGAGTCGGTGCTGTGGGCCGGTCCGGAGCAACTCGGCGAAGCGCGCCGCAGCGGGGTCGAGCAGGGCACCCGGCGAACCCGGCCTGTCTCGTTGGAGCTGGGCTTTGCCTCCGACGACTTCGGCTACCTGGTCGATCTGGGTCTACCGCAGTCGGGTGCCGATTCGGCGTTCGCCCACGATCCGGAGATCAAGCGTGAAGTGGTCTTCGCCGGTCCGGCGCCCCGGCGCGGCGCCACGTTGGTGAGCCGTACCCGGGCCTACGCCCACGCCAGCACCGACTCCGGTGACCGGGAACTCGCCCGGACCCTGCCCGCCTATCGCAGCGTGCTCGCCGAGTTCGCCCACCCCGCCGCACATCCGGAGCTGGCCGCGGTTCGCGACCGCCTGCGGGATTGGCGCTTTTATGACGGCTTCCGGGTGGACGCCGGCGCGCCGGTGCGCCGGCCACAGGTGGGGACCCGCACCCCGGTCCTCGCCGGCGACGGCGTCGACCTGGCCGCGGCGGTGCAGACCATCATCGAATCCGGCGACGACGCGTTGGCTCGCGCGGTGGCGGCGGCCTTCGACGGCGCGACGCTCGCGGTGAGCTCGCACGACGGCCTGTTCGACCTGCAGCTGCGGCAACGGGGCATGCTGCGGCCGCTGCGGGCCGCGGAGCTCTCCGACGGCACCCTGCGCTTCCTGTTGTGGGCCGCCGCGCTGCTGAGCCCGCAGCCACCGTCACTGATGGTGCTCAACGAGCCGGAGACCTCGCTGCATCCCGACCTGGTGGCACCGCTGACCGAGCTAATCCGGGCCGCAGCAGGCCGAACCCAGGTTGTGGTGGTCACCCACGCGCGGACCATGCCCGAACTGCTCGGGGCGGTGCCCGTAGCCGAGGCCGGCCGCCACGACACCGCCGAGATCGAGGTGTACAAGGACTACGGCGAGACGCGGGGCGCCGGGTTGGGCCTACTCAACACCCCGGCGTGGGACTGGGGCAGCCGCTGAGGTTCCTGGGCGCAGGTGCGCGGATCAGGAACCGGGCAGGGCCGACCGCGACGGCCGCAGCGCCCGGCTGAACAGCACGTTGGCCTGACGCATGGCCACGCTGTAGGGCAGCCAGGCCAGCCGCTTGAACGCATACAGCGCCCGGATGTCGCCGGAGGTGTAGACCAGGTAGCGATTGCGTGCCACCCCGGCCAGGATCTTGTCCGCCGCCTTCTCCGGCGACACGGCGTGACCGGCAAAGCGGCCCACCCATTTCTCCACGTGCGGGTCCTCGCGGTCCACGCCGGCGATCTCGACGGTGTTGACCAGCCCGGTCTTGACCGCGCCCGGAACCACCACCGACACCCCGATCTTGTGACGGGCCAGATCGAAGCGCAGTACCTCCGACACGCCGCGCAGGCCGTACTTGCTGGCGGAATAGGCGGCGTGCCAGGGCAGGGCCACGATTCCGGCCGCCGAGGACACATTGACCAGGTGGCCGCCGCGGCCGCCGGCCACCATCTGCGGCAGGAACGATTCGATGACGTGGATCGGGCCCATCAGGTTGATGTCGACCATCTTTCGCCACTGCTCGTGAGTCAACCGGTCGACGGTCCCCCACGCCGACACCCCGGCGATGTTCATCACGACGTCCATGGCCTGGTGGCGCTCATGGATGTCGGCGGCGAAGGCGGCGACAGCGTCGTAGTCGGCGACGTCGATCGCCCGGTGCTCGGGCACCAGCGCGCCCAGAGCGCGTGCGTCGGCGACCGTTTCGGCCAGGCCCTCGGCATTGCGGTCGGTCAGGTACAGCTCGGCACCATACTCAGCCAACCGCAACGCGGTGGCCCGTCCGATCCCGCTGGCCGCTCCGGTGATGAAACACCGCTTTCCCCGGTAGTACTGCCCTAGGCGTGTCATGGATGCAGACGATACCGGCGGTATCGCGCACGGATCCCCCGGGACACGGCGGCACGCGCGGGGCCGCCGCGCCTAATCCACGCGGCCGCCCCACAGGGCGTTGCGCCACAGCGCCTCGAGCACCTCCACCCCACGACCCACATCCCCGTCCGAACCCAGGAACGCGCTGTCGCCGGACAGCATGTAGCCGGTGGTGGCCGCCAGGGTACGCACCAGCGCCGGAAGGTCCGTACTGATCGGATTCGCCGTCCCGGCGGCCATCTCGTCGGTGATCACAGCGACGATCTGATCGATCACCGCGTCGATCTGGGCGTCGAGCAACTCCCGGATCTCGGCGTCGCTGTTGCGCGCGATGTTGCACGCCGACATCACCGGGTCGTTGTGTGCGTAGACCGCTGCCGCACTGCCCACCATGCGCCGCGCGAACTCCGCCGGCGACTCGTCAGCGCCCCGCGGCGCGAAGTACTGCGTCAGCTCTTCGAGCTCATGTGTGGCCTCGGCGAGGATCTGCGCCAGTACCGCGTACTTGGAGTCGAAGTAGAAGTAGAACCCCGAGCGGGCCACCCCGGCCCGGTCGCTGATCGTGCTCACGGACAGTTCTGCGAAAGGTTTCTCCTCCAGCAGTTCCCGTACCGCCTGAACTATCGCCTGACGTTGCTTGTCACCCCGCCGCATCGGCTGATCGTCGGAAGACCGCCCGCCCACGTCATCCTCAGTGTTCACCTTTGCACCTTGCACCACGCCGCACCGGATTCAAACTTGACAGGCGTCAATTTTAATCTAAGGATGATGACCAAGTGACGGTTACCACAATTCCGTCCGGGCTGTTAAGGAGCGTTTGTGACCACGATCAGCACGCCGCGTTACCTGCTGGACCAGGCTAAGCGTCGCTTCGTCCCCACAGTCAACACCATCCCCGGGATGGGGTTGCTGGAAAAGCGGCTGATGAGCGTCGACTGGCCGCAGAAAACGTTGGCGACTCCCCCGGCGGGCAGCGGCCTCAAGCCCATCGTCGGCGACTCCGGTCTGCCGCTGCTGGGGCACATCGTCGAGATGTTCCGCCAGGGCCCGGACTTCCCGCTGCACCTGTACAACACGCGGGGGCCGATCACCTTCGCCGACTCGCCCATCCTGCCGTCGATCGTCGCGCTGGGACCGGACGCCACCCAGACGATCTTCACGAACAAGAACAAGGACTATTCGCAGAAGGGCTGGCTCCCGGTGATCGGGCCGTTCTTCAACCGCGGCCTGATGATGCTGGAGTTCGACGAGCACATGGCGCACCGGCGGATCATGCAGTCCGCCTTCACCCGACCCCGGCTGGCCAGCTACGTCGAGGACATCGACCGGGTGGCGTCGGCGATCGTGGCCGGCTGGCCCACCGACGACAACCGCTTCCTGGTGTACCCGGCCATGAAGGAACTGACCCTCGACGTCGCTTCGGTGGTGTTCATGGGCCACGAGCCGGGCAGCGATCACCAGCTGGTCACCAAGGTCAACCGCGCCTTCGAGCAGACCACCCGGGCCGGCGGCGCGATCATCCGCACCGGAGTGCCGCCGTTCAAATGGTGGCAGGGTCTGCAGGGCCGCAAGCTGCTCGAGGAGTACTTCGTCGAGCGGGTCAAGGAGCGCCGTAACGCCGAGGGCACCGACATGCTGACGGTGCTCTGTCACACCGCGGATGAGGACGGCAACAGCTTCTCCGACGAAGACATCGTCAACCACATGATCTTCCTGATGATGGCTGCTCACGACACCACCACCTCGACCGTGACCACCATGATCTACCACCTTGCCGCCCACCAGGACTGGCAGGACCGGGCTCGGGACGAATCGGCGCGGCATGGCGACGCGCCGCTGGACATCGAGGCCCTGGAAAAGCTGGAGACCCTCGACCTGGTGATGGACGAGTCGCTGCGGCTGGTGACCCCGCTGCCGTTCAACATGCGCCAAACCGTGCGCGACACCGACCTGCTGGGCTACTACGTGCCGGCGGGCACCAACGTGGTCACCTGGCCCGGGATGAACCACTGGCTGCCCGAGCTCTACACCAACCCGCGGCAGTTCGACCCCGAGCGGTTCCTCGAGCCGCGCTCGGAGCACAAGAAGCACCGCTACGCCTGGGCCCCGTTCGGTGGCGGTGCCCACAAGTGCATCGGGATGGTGTTCGGCCGCCTCGAGATCAAGACGGTGCTGCACCGGTTGCTGCGCCAGTACCGGATCGAGCTGGCCCACCCGGGCTACAAGCCGCGCTGGGACTACGGCGGCATGCCGCTGCCGATGGACGGGATGCCGATCGTCTTGCGCCGGCTCTGACGCTCCCGCCGTGCTGCTGGCGGCAGCTCAGGCCGCCGTCAGCAGCCGGTTGACGCACGTCACGACGGCGTCCACGGCCGAGCGCCCAGCGTCGGGTGCGAAGCCCACCGCCCAGGCCGCCGCTCGCCCGTCGGAGCCGTGGATGAACGTCACCGTGTCGCTGCCACACCCGAGCTGGTGAAATTCCAGGATCTCCAAGGTGATTCCGCGCTCGTACAGCATTTCGGTGAGCGCGGCCAGCGGGCCGTGCGCCGCCGCGGTACAGGTGCCGGTTCGGTCTCCCAGGGCGATCGTCGCCTGGTAGGTGCGGCCCCGCAGCCCCAGCCGTGCCGCGGGCCGGTCGGCGTCCAGGCAGCGCCACCGGCCCAGCCGCAGGGGTCCGGCGCAGCGACCATAGGTCGCCACGAAACCGTCCCAGCTGAGCTGGGCGGCCGGATCCTGCAGCTCACGCGGGAGCGGGGTCTGGAATTGGTCCGCAAAGGATGTGCTGGTCATGGTGCGGTCTTTTCTTCTCGGGAGAGCGACCGACGGGTAGTAGCTTTCCGACCCACAGCGGGGGTCGGTCTTGGATCAGACCCCGCTGCGGGTGCCGGCTACTACGAGAAGATGACGCATGATCACACCAGGCTAGTGGCCGCTGCGACCGGTGTGCAAGGGATTTATGGCCGACGCCCGGATCGGCTCAACTCAGAATGCGACGCGCCACGTTGGTGCTCACCAGATCCAGCAGTTCGTCGCCGCGACCGGCCAGGACGGTGCGGATCGCGTAGAGCGAAAACCCTTTGGCCTGTTCGGCGGTGATCACCGGCGGAATCGTCAACTCCTGGCGGGCGGTCACCACGTCGACCACAGCCGGACCGGCGTAGGCGAAGGCCTCGGCCAGTGCCGCCTCGAGGTGCCCCGGCTGCTCCACCCGCCGCCCGAACATGCCCAGTGCCGCGGCGACGGCGCTGAAATCCGGATTGGTCAACTCGGTGCCGAAAGTGACGATGCCGGCGGCCTTCATCTCCAGCTCGACGAAGTTCAGCGACGAGTTGTTGAACACGATCACCTTGACCGGCAAGCGATTCTGTATCAGCGTGAGCAGCTCACCGAACCCCATGGCCAGTCCCCCATCGCCGGCCAACGCGATCACCTGACGCTGTCTGTCCACGGACTGGGCGCCGATCGCATGCGGTAGCGCGCACGCCATGGTGCCGTGGTTGAACGACCCGATCAGCCGTCGCCGGCCGTTCATGGTGAGGTAGCGCGCTGCCCACACCACCGGCGAGCCGACGTCTACGGTGAACACCGCATCTTCTGCGGCAAGCCGATTAGCCACCGCGGCAACGTATTCGGGACGTATCGGGGTGCGGTCTCGATCGTTGGACGCCAGCGCGTCGAGTCGCCGGCGCGTCTTGCGGTAATGCTTGAGCGACTTCTCCAGGTGAGCGGAGTCGGTCTTGTCCACCAGCAGCGGCCGTAACGCGCTCACGGTGTCGGCTACCCGGCCACGTAGCCCGAGGTCGATCGGAGCACGCCGGCCGAGGTTGCGGCCACGGATATCGACTTGGATGATCTGCGCACGGTCGGGATAGAACTGCTGGTAGGGGAAGTCGGTGCCGAGCATCAGCAGCAAATCGGCTTCCCGGATCGCCTTGTAGCCGGAGGCGAATCCGAGCAGCCCGGTCATGCCGACGTCGTAGGGATTGTCGTATTCGATGTATTCCTTGCCGCGCAGGGCGTGCACTATCGGGGCCTGTAGCGTGCGCGCCAGCTCGATCACCTGGTCGTGGGCGCCGGCTACCCCGGCGCCGGCCAGAATGGTGACGTTGGCGGCGGAGTTGAGCATGGCCGCGGCCGCCCGAAGCCCCTGTTCGTCGGGGCGGCAGACCGATCCGGTGGGACGCACCGGGCGCGCCCCCCAGGCGGTCTCGTCGAGACGGTGGCCGAAGATCTCGCCCGGCACCACCACGACAGCGACACCGTTCTCCTCCACCGCCGCACGCATGGCCAACCCCAGGATCCGCGGCGCCTGCTCGGGTGTGCTGACCAACTCGCAGTAGACGCTGCAATCACGAAACAGGTTCTGCGGATGGGTTTCCTGGAAGTAGTCGGAGCCGACCTCGGCCAACGGGATATGGGCGGCGATCGCCAGCACCGGCACCCGGCTGCGCTGCGCGTCGAACAGCCCGTTGATCAGGTGCAGGTTGCCCGGTCCGCAACTGCCGGCGCATACCGAAAGCCGACCGCCAAGCGCCGCCTCCGCGGCTGCGGCGAAAGCAGCTGACTCCTCGTGGCGCACCTGTTCCCAGGCGACGTCGCCGGCCCGGCGGATCGCGTCGGTGAGCCCGTTGAGGCTGTCTCCGGGTATCCCGAAGATGCGCTGCACCCCGCTGCGTTTGAGAACCGCAATGACATGGTCTGCGACGGTTGCCATGTCCGTCCTCCTCAAGCGAGGGTGCGCCGGTGTGCGTGCCGAAGGGTGATACCCCCGGCACGCACACCGGCAACGCTACTTGATCAGCGGATCGCGGGGCATCCCCAAAATTCGCTCGGCGATCTGGTTGCGCGTCACCTCCGAGGTGCCGCCGGCGATCGCGATACCGCGCGCTCCCATCACCATCCGGCCGGCCAGCGCCCCCGGGCCGTCGTCGAGGGCCACATCGGGACCCAGCAACGCCGCTCCGATCGCCGCCCCGTCCCCCATGTGCTCGGCCAGCTTCAGCTTGGTCACGTTGCCCTCCGGGCCCGGCCCAGCGCCGGCGATGCTGCGCGCCACCCGGCGCAGATTCAGCAACCGCAGCGCGTGCTCGTCGGCGACGAACCGGCCGATCCGCACCTCCGCGTCGGCCACCGCATGCCGGTGCTGCTGGGCCAGGGCGATCAGCTGCTGGTCGATGCCCGCGGTGAAGCCGCCACCACCGCCGATGCTCACCCGCTCGTTGCCCAAGGTGGCGCGGGCCACCTTCCAGCCTTCGTTGACCTGGCCCACGACGTCCTCATCGGGGACGAAGACATCGTTGAAGAACACCTCGTTGAACTCCGAGCCGCCGGTGATCTGGCGCAGTGGCCGCACCTCGACACCGGGGGCGTGCATGTCGATGATCACCATGGTGATACCGGCGTGCTTGGGCACCTCGAAGTCGGTACGCACCGTGGCCAGGCCGCGCCGGCACAGGTGCGCCCCGGAGGTCCACACCTTCTGACCGGTGATCTTCCAACCGCCCTCGACCCGGGTCGCCTTGGTCTTGACCGCGGCGGCATCCGAGCCGGCACCGGGCTCGGAGAACAGCTGGCACCAGATCTCCTCCTGGCGCAGCGCCTTCTCCACGAATCGCTCGATCTGCCAATCGGTGCCCTGCTGGATCAGGGTCAGGATCACCCAACCGGTGATCGAGTAGTCGGGCCGCGTGATACCGGCGGCGCTGAACTCCTGCTCGATCACCAGCTGCTCGACGGCGTCGGCCGCTCTGCCCCACGGCTTGGGCCAGTGCGGCATCACGTAGCCGGTCGCGATCAGCCGATCCAGCTGTTCGTCGCCGCTCAGCGCTGCGATCTCAGCGGCGTCGGCCTGGATGCGGGTGCGCAGCTGCTCTGCCTCGGGCGGCAGGTCCAGGCTGTTGGACCGGGTGATGCCGGCTGCGGCGCTGTCGAAGACCGCCTGGGCCGGGGCATCGCCGCCGAACAGCGCCTGCACCGTCAGGGCGCGGCGCAGCTGCAGGTGGGCGTCGTGCTCCCAGGTGTATCCGATACCACCGTGCACCTGGATGTTGAGTTCGGCGTTGCGCACGTAGGCGGGGAACGCCAGCGTGGCGGCGACCGCAGCGGCCAGCCGGAAGGCGAACTCGTCCTCGCCGTCGGCGCGTGCGGCGTCCCAGACCGCGGCGGTCGCCGACTCCGCGGCGACCAGCATGTTGGCGCAATGGTGCTTGATCGCCTGGAAGGTGGCTATGGTGCGACCGAACTGCTCGCGCACCTTGGCGTACTCGACGGCCGAGTCGGTGCAGTCGCCCGCGCCGCCGACCGCCTCAGCGGCCAACAGCAGCCGGGCGCGCGCGAGCGCAGACTCGCGCCCGCCGGAGAGCGTGTCATCGGCACTGACCCCCACACCGGTCAGCGTCACCCGGCCCGACCGGCGGGTCGGGTCCAGGTTGCCCGGCACGTCGACGCTGACTCCCGCCCGGTCCCGCTCGAGCACCAGCACGTCCTCGCCGGCGGCGACCAGCAGCAGGTCGGCCAGGCCCGCGCCCAGCACC